>CAZPWL010000008.1:19644-25761 GCA_964590535.1 uncultured Anaerolineaceae bacterium | reverse complement strand
GATGCTTGTAAGATTTTTGGGGCCATTTTCAGAGTTTTTCGTTAATGGCAGTCGGATAAGCCATAACAATTTGTAACAGGGCTTCCGCTTAGCGCTGGAATGCCACCCTGCCATCAATCAGGGTCATACTCGGGGCAAGCTGCCACAAGTCGCGCGGGTCCATCTGGAACGGGTCCTTGGGGAGCACTATCAAGTCCGCGCGGTAACCAACAGCAATCCGCCCAAGGCTCTTCCCGAGCCCACAAGAGCGCGCGGGGCTAAGCGTGTAGGCATCCAGTGCCTGAGCCAGGGTGATGCGCTGCTCCGGGTACCAGCCTTCTTCTCCCGGCTCTCCGCTGATGCGGCAGCGGGTAACGGCCGCATGCAAGCCCAGGAAGGGATTGGCGGATTCAACTGGCGCGTCCGACCCAAAAATCAGCTGCGTGCCCTGCTTAAGGAGCGTATTAAAGGCATACGCGTTCGCCGAACGGCTGCCCCAGTGATGGTCGGCAGTAAACATATCCGAGGTGGCATGGATGGGCTGCATGGAAGCGATAACCCCCAAAGCTTTCAAGCGGGCTTGGTCTTCAGGGATAATAAGCTGGACGTGTTCGATGCGGTGCGGCAAATGCGGGCAGCCGTTCTCTCGCTCCCAGGCGCGCAGGCGCGTGTAGCCGTCTAACACGGATCGTACTGCCAGGTCCCCGATGGCATGGATTGCCAAAGGCCAGCCAATGGCGGCAGCCCGACGACCCTGCTCGAAGACTTCTTCCGCATCCATCAGAAGGATGCCAAGGCTGTCAGAATTTTCGTACGGAGAAAGCATTGCCGCCGTGTGCGGACCCAACGCGCCGTCCGCGAAGTATTTGAGCGAACCCAGGAACAAGTGTTCCGTGCCGCTGCCGCTTCGCAGCCCCTCGGCTGCGATCTCCGCCAGGCGTTCGCCGTGCAGGTTTTTACGCACGCGCAAGAGAAGTTCGCCAGCGGCATCCAGTGAAAGCAGCGCCTTGTAACAAGCCTCCCGATCAAAGTCGTGCACGCCTGTGATGCCGTAGGAGAGCAGAAGCGCCTGGGCAGTTTTGAGCATGCTCTCCAGTCGTTTGCCTGCCAGCGGGGGCACGAACGCGTCCACCAAGCCCATTGCGTTCTCCAGCAGGATTCCGTTGGGTTTGCCATTTTCATCCCGCAGAATTCTGCCGCCGTCGGGGTCGGCGGTGCTTTCATCGATGCCAGCCGCGCGCAACGCGGTCTCATTCGCCCAGGAAGCATGCAGGGATTTGGCGTAAAGAATTGCAGGATGCCCGGCGCTCGCCTGTTCCAATTCGGCGGCTGACCCGTAGCGCGCGGGTTCCCATGCGTTTTGGTTCCAACCGTAGCCGATGATCCAATCGTCACTACCCAGGGTACGGCTCTTCGCGCCAACGCGTGCCAGGCACTCCGCCAGCGTATCCGTTTCGCAGTCCACAGCCGAGAGTTGATCCGCTAGGATGGCAAGGTGCAAATGGGAATCTACCAGACCTGGCCACACTGTCTGTCCTTGTAGGTCAATCTGCTGACAGGAACGGCGCAGGCTGAAACTGAATTCTTCAGGCGAGGCAATTGAGCGGAGGACCCCGTCCTCTATCAGCGCGGACTTCAAGTCCGTTTGGCTGTCCTCCCCTTGATAGAAATGGCCGTTCTTGAGTAGTACCCGTTCAGTCATTGAGACCCAATGCGTCCGTGATACCGTTTAGTTCTTCGTCGGAATAGTAATAAATGGTAATGCTTCCGCCCTTTTTCCCGGATTGCAGATTTACTTTTGTGTTGAAGAACTGCCGCAGTTTGTTTTCCAGCGCCTGCAGTTCGGCGGATTTTCCGGGTTCCGCCTGCTTTCTGGGGGCTTTCCCGAGCAGCTTGCTGACCAGAAGTTCCGTCTGGCGCACATTGAGCCCAAGGTTCAGGACCGTTTCGAGGGCTGCCTCGATGGAGCGAGCGGAATTGAGCGCCAGCAGAGGGCGGGCATGCCCTTCCGTGATCAGGTCGTCCTGAAGCGCTTGTTGAACGCTGGCGGGTAGGTTGAGCAGGCGCAGGGTATTGGACACCGCGGTACGGCTTTTGCCCACCTTTTGGGCAATTTCATCGTGAGTGAGCGAGAACTCGTCCAGAAGGCTTTGGTAGGCATGGGCGCGTTCGAGCGCGTTCAAATCCTCCCGCTGCACGTTTTCCACAATCGCGAATTCCAATTGCTCTTGCAGCGTGGCGCTGCGCACTATCGCGGGCACTTCTCGCAGCCCTGCCAGGGCGGCAGCGCGCCAGCGGCGTTCACCGGCAATGAGTGTATAGCGCTCCTCGCCCGCGTTTTGCACCAAAATAAGCGGCTGCAGGATGCCGTGTTCTTGGATGGAGATTGCCAGTTCCTGAAGGCTTTCCGCGGAAAAAACCTTTCGCGGCTGCCTGGGATTCGGGGATATCTTTTCGATTGGAATCCGGACTACCTGGTCGGCTGGCGGAGTAGATAGGCTCTCCTCCTGCCAGGTGGGGATCAACGCATCAAGTCCTTTGCCGAGACCGGTTTTTCGTGCCATGCTGTTACTCCTGTACCTCGTGTATCGCGACGCCGTTGGAACTGAGCA
Source organism: uncultured Anaerolineaceae bacterium (assembly GCA_964590535.1). Lineage (GTDB taxonomy): Bacteria > Chloroflexota > Anaerolineae > Anaerolineales > Anaerolineaceae > Mesolinea. Next base: position 23,170 of record CAZPWL010000008.1, on the reverse strand, counting down.
GCTCCATCGCCAGAGCCCGGTACGCCTTTGCTCCGTTAGATTCGGGCGCGTAAACTGAGATGGGCATTCCAAAAGAAGGCGCTTCCGCGAGACGAATGCTGCGCGGTATGAAGGTGTTAAAGACGCGGTTGGGGAATACGCGCTGAACTTCACTCATCACATCCGCGGAGAGATTGGTGCGCCCGTCGAACATAGTAAGCACAACACCCTTTATGTCCAGGGTAGGGAAAAGGCCTTGCCGCACACGTCCAAGTGTTTGCGTTAACTGCCCAAGCCCTTCCAGAGCCAAATACTCGCATTGGACTGGGATTATCACCCCATCAAAGGCAGCCAATAGCCCGTTCAGGGTCAGCAGACCCAGGGAAGGCGGGCAGTCGATAAGGATATAGTCGTAGCGGGAACGCAGGGGTTCTATCAGCTTACGCAGGCGGGTTTCGCGCTCCGGGAGGTCAATCAATTCAATTTCAGCGCCAGCCAAATTTGGGGAAGAGGGCAGCAGTGATATTTTAAAACGCGAATTGTGCAGGATATGGTCTGAAACGGGTTGGTCTCCAATCAGCACTTCATAAACGCCGTTGTGCACATTGTTCTTGTCAATGCCCAAACAGGAAGTCGCGTTGGCTTGCGGGTCGATATCTACCAGCAAGACGCGCTGTTGGAACAAACCCAGATACGCGCCGAGGTTGATGCTGGTGGTGGTTTTTCCGACGCCGCCTTTTTGATTGACGATAGTATATACTTTTCCCATACTTCCCTGTCAGATAATTTGTGTCAGCGCGTCCGAAATTTCCCGCGCGGTAGGGACGCTCTGGAAATGCCGGCGGGTGACTGAGGCAGCCGCTAGGCGCACCGCGAAGCGAGCTGCTTCCCAGGGGTCCTGGGTGGCGTACAGGCGGTGGAAAAAGCAAGCGGCAAAAATATCACCAGCGCCGGTATCCTCTACTAACGCGACTTTTGGCGCAGGAAAACGGCGCACATCCCCGTTCCAATAGACCCGCGCACCCTGGTTGGATTGGGTAACCACCAATAGCCTGCACAGGCTGGCCCACTTTTCAACTTTATTCTCATCGTTGTGCAGGTCTTCGATGCTTAATACGACCGCGTGGGCAGCTTGTAGAAGTTTCGGGCTGTAAGTCCAGTCCACGGGTAAAACCCGCCCATCCTTGGCAAATCCTCTCAGCCAACCCTGGGGAGTCAGGCACAATAAGCTGCGCGGAAAAGCACTGAAAATATCCGGGTCAATCTCGGCTGCTACAGGACCCAGGTGCACAATCGGGGCAAGCTTCCATTCCTCCGGCACCGAAGATGCGTCCAGACGGCGGGCGGAATGGTACATGTACTGCAGCCGGCCGGAATCGGTAGGAATGTTGCGAAAAACTGTGCTCTGGCTGGCGGGAAGCGCGCGCACTTGTATCCCGGCATATGCGCTCAGGTCAGTATCCTCAGCGCAGCTGGTGAGGATGCCGACTTGCTGACCGAGCGCGGAAGCGGTGAGACCGGAATAACTCACCGTGCCGCCGGGGCGGTATGTGCCGTCGTCCAGCAAATCCTGAGTGATATGCCCGACGACCAAATAATCGATGGGGTTTAAGGTGGATAACGCCATGTTGTAAGTGTGTCCGCTCTTTAATAATTAAAAAATTATAGCATGGTTCCCTGATGAATACGGCGCTCGCTCGCTTTTCGCCTGGCGGACTTTTGGCGCCAGATAGAGATGAACCCGCGCGCCAAACCCAAAATGATTGTGATAAGATTTAGCTTGATCCTCCCCTTGGAGTATGACCGCATGGAAAAAGATATCACCACCTACCAGAAAGCCCTGGATGACTTTAAGAGAGCGCGTTCCAAAGCCGCGCTGCAGCGCTTTTGGGCAGGTATCCGCGGGAAATCCCTGGACCTGCTCCCTTATGATGAGATATCCGCCAAATTGCAGGCTTTCAACAAGGTAGATCGCGGACTTCAAACTGTCAAGCTAAAGGACATTGTGGGCAGTGTGGGGAGGAATGAGGACTTCGACCGAAATTTCTCTCCCCTGAACGATGCGGATATCATCCGCTGGGCGCAAGTCAAGACCGCGATGACCAGCCCTACCGGCACCGGCGTCCCTCCGGTGAGCCTTTATAAGGTTGGCGATGCTTATTTTGTGCTGGACGGCAACCACCGTGTATCAATTGCCAGGGAGATGGGCGTGGAAGAAGTGGAAGCTTACGTAACCGAGATGTATACCCGGGTGCCTGTTTCCGCCTCAATAACCGCGGAGGAACTGCAATTGAAAGCCACCTATGTGGAGTTTCTGGGGCGGACCCGCCTGGACCAGGTGTTCCCTGGAATTGATTTCAGCCTGAATCACCCTGATAATTATCCACTCCTGGCAGAGCACATCGATGTGCACCGCTATTATATGGGGATTGAACAGGAACGGGAAATTCCTTACGATGAAGCGGCTCGGGATTGGTACGAACACGTATACCAGCCAGTGGTGGAAATGATAATTTCTTCGGGTCTTCGCGAAGAATTTAAGCATCTGACGATAACCGATCTATACCTGTGGGTGCTTGACCAACAGTCCATTTTGCAGGAAGCGCTTGGTATACCAATCCGCACTGCGCACGCGGCGGAATACATGGCTCTGCAGGAAGGCAAGACAATCAAACCTCCTGCCTCGCAGACGGAACAGCACTTCGAGGAAACAGTTTTTTCAGATCCTGACAGGACTGTGCTCTACCCGCCTCTTGTGGCTGATGACCCTGAGGGTTGTCTGTTTCGCGACATCCTGGTAGCCATCGGCGACCATGATAATTATTGGACTGCTCTGGACCAGGCTATCCTGATTAATCGCTGCCAGACTGGACACGTGCGCGGCCTTCATGTCATCAACCCCAGCGACACGCTTGATGATGCTGCTCATCATCTGATGGAAACGCGTTTTGAGCAGCGTCTGGCGCAGTCGGGAATGAGCGGGAAGCTGCTCATTGTTTCCGGGGATATTACCAACAAGGTGAGCGAACACTCTTTGCTCTCAGATTTGCTGGTATTCCATCTGGCTTTCCCACCGACCGGCAGTATCCTGGATAGACTTAGCTCGGGTATCGGGACTATTTTGCGCGGTGCCAAACGCCCGATCCTAATTGCCAAAGAGCAGGCTCTGCCGTTTGAGCGCTTTCTGGTCGTATACGACGGTTCGCCGAAGAGCAAAGAAGCGCTGTTTGTAAGCGCGTACTTTGCCGGGCGTTACGGCACAAAACTATGTTTGTTTACGCTGAATGACGGCACGGCAGACCTTGAGGCGGAAATGAGCTACGCCAAAACATACCTGCGCAAACTGAACCTCGATTTTGAGTATGTTTTGCGTAAGGGAGAGGATTTGGTGGAAGCGACACTGGCAGAAGCTGCCGCGAACAGGGTGACCACAATTGTGTTGGGAGGCTACAGCGGAAATTCTTTATTTGACCGCTTGTTCGGGTCTAACATTGACAATCTGCTGCAGAAAACAGTGCTGCCCGTGTTAATTTGTCAGTAGAGGCAG
>CAZPWL010000008.1:17109-19544 GCA_964590535.1 uncultured Anaerolineaceae bacterium | reverse complement strand
TCAACGTAAGCCGTATCTTCATAAATCCCAAGCGCAGTACCGCCTCTCTGGAGCGGGCTGGCAGTTTTGATTTGCGGGTTCAGGAAAAACGGAGGCAAATGACCCGCGTTTGCATAGGTCAGGCGGTGGTTTGCGGGGTCCAGCACGCCATAGAAGCAAGTTACGAAGAAGCCGCGCCGAGAATCCAACTGTAAAAGTTGGTTTACCCGCTCCAAGGTTCTGGCAGGAGAGTCGGATTCCAGCGCAACAGAGCGGATGAGGGTACGCGTCACGGTCATGTATAGCGCAGCGGCGATACCTTTATCTGAGACGTCCGCGATGACCAGTCCGTAAGAACCGTTGCGCAGCATAAAGATGTCGTAAAAATCGCCGCCTACCTGCCTGGCTGTCTGCCAGCGCACATCCAGCTCGTAACCGTTGATATCGGGCAGCTTTTCCGGCAGGAAGGTCTCCTGAATCTGGCGCGCCAGGTGGAATTCCTGCTCTACCCGCTGTTGGTCGCCTCTGACCTTTTCCAGGCGTTCGTTCTGGATGGCGAAAGAGATTTGCTGCGCCACGCCATTCAGAAGCTCTGCGCGGCGTTCCCGTTTGGGGATATCCGGGTCGCGACAGATCAGAACGCCATAATCTTCTCCGCGCATGGCAAGCTTGTAAATCAGGTAAACCGAGTTGGACGCTTTGATGAGCGGAGAGTCTGAGTCCGCTTCACTCTGTAAAGCGTCATCCGCCAACAGATTATAGGTTCGCAGCACTTCGTCGGACCGGACGATGTTGGGTTTTCCTTCTTCAGGGCTCGGGATGAAGGGGAACTCCTGTTTGGGGATACGCGCTCCGTAATGCCGTTCCACTTGCCAGGGGTGCAGCTGGTCTGAGGCGGCATGTTTTAATTCGTAGGCTTCTTCTTCAGGGAGCCATTGGAATGCGGCAATCCCTTCCACGCCAATCAACATATTCAAAGTGTAAAAAATCCGGTCCATCGCCTCCACAAGGTTTGGAGTGGTCACGATGGTCTGCGAGACCTGCAGGAGAACGGAGGAAATATAGGTTTCTTCCTGGCGGGAGTTTAGCAGATTGATGTTCTGCGCGCTGACCGCGACTTGCTGGGCGATACCCTGCAAAATCGCGTATTTCTGGCGTCCCAACACACTCTCGGGCGGCGCGGGTTGGTAGGCATCTGAGCTGGCATGCAGCAGAAAGCCCAGCAGTTCCTCATGCGCGATAAGCGGAAGCAGCAGGATCGTGTCCTCCAGCCCCAAGCCCAGCATTGCGAGTAAACCTGGCTCACATTCCTTTGCCTGGAAAGCCATGGGTTCCAGCTTCTCCGCGGCTTTTGCAAACACCTTTGGTCTGCCGACCCGGTAGGGGAGGGATGAACCAAGCGTCTTCAGATTCTCACCGAACACGCCTTGCAGGTAATAGCTGCGCTCCTCCGGTTCCAATAGAAAGACCGCGCCTTGTTTTCCGCCAATCAGGAGTGTAATGAGCTGCCCGATAAGATCCGTCAGTTCATCGATGCGTGTCAGGGATTGGGTTGCTTTGGCAACTTGCAGCAGGATGGTCGAAATCCAGTTTTGGTCCCGTGATTCCTGCGCCAGGCGGTCGTTCTCAACGGCAATGCCGGCGTAGCGAGCAAAGGAGGCGCTGATGCGCACGGATTCCGGTCCGTAGCGGTTGGCTGTGGCATGATGGAGCGTAAGGACCCCAAGCTGCTTGCCGCCGGCGCTGAGGGGCGCGCTAAGCGCGGAAAAGCCTTCCGGGAGTCTGAGAGCCTCAGCAAGAGGATCCGGCTGGTCTGCTTTCAGACGCACTACCGGCTCATTCCGGGTGAGCGCTTCAGCATACCAGGTTAGCTCGCCGCTGAGGCAGTTGTCCAGGTGGGTATGCTTTGCAGTCAGATGGGATTTGTGCGCGGTCAGCCGCAGGCAAGCTGGCGATTCACCGCTTTGCAGGGACGTCTCATCCAGAAGCCAGATTGCTGCCGCGTCGCAGGGTAGGATCGCGCTGATGCATTCGAGGATGAAGTCGAATTTTTCTTCCAGGGTGGAGCCGTCGGTCAATTTTCGCGCAACGCTCTGCAAACTTTCAGCCACGCGGCTGCGCCATTTCTCCGCGTTGTAGAGCTTGGCGTTGCGTATAGCTATAGAAATGCTGGCAGAGAGCGTGGTAAGCAGGCTGATATCTGCCTCGTCGAACGCGTTCGTTTGAGCGCTCTGCACATCCAGTACGCCAAATACCTCCTGGTTAAACGCCAGGGGAATGGTTAGTTCTGAGCCGCTTTGCGCGCCAATGATCGGGCAGTTCTGGTATTCCGGATCGTGCCTGACGTCACCAGAAATGTGGGTTTTATTCCGGCGGACCGTCAGGGGGATGAGACCTTTTGGAGCTTCAAGATCAAATGAGACCTTGTTTTCGCGATATTTTTTTGCCCGGGAGCC
>CAZPWL010000008.1:0-17009 GCA_964590535.1 uncultured Anaerolineaceae bacterium | reverse complement strand
CGCGGAAAGCACAACCACATCTTCGTCAGTAAAAACGTTCGGCAGGTCCGATTGGACATCAAGCACGCCTAACACGTTTCCGCCAACCTTAAGCGGGATTGCCAGTTCGGCTTTTGTCTCCGGAAGGGATTCCAGATGCCCGTAGCGCGGCTCACGGCTCACGTCATTGGCAAGCAGAGTTTTTCCGCTCTGGGCGACGTAACCGACGATGTGGTCGCCAGGGCTAATTTGCGTACCCGCTGGCAGTTCGAATGCTGGTTGGTCGGATTTATCACTGCGCGCGCTGGCGCGGAAAAGCACAGTATTTGCATCGGCTTCCAGCGTAAAAATCGCCACATAGTAATAACCAAAGGTGCGCAGGATAGCCTGGCTGACCTCGCTGGCAAGTTCATCCAGACGGGTGATATGGGCGATGCTGGATACCACCGATGCAATCAGCGCCAGGCGTGTTTTCTGGCTCTTTTGGCGGTTTTCAGAGCTTAACAGGGATAAGTGCGTGCTGACTGCGGCGCTGAGGGATTCGAGGAATTGGATTTCTTCCAGATTGAAAGCGTGTGTGTGGCGAGTGATGACAAGCGAGCCAAGCAATGCGCCGCGTGAGAGCAGTGGTACGCCCAGCATGAAGGCTTGTTCTTCCGCCTGTTCTGCCTGCGTCCGCTTGCGCGAACGTTCCGCCCGGCTGTGAAGTTTGGAGAGGGGGGATGATGGTTTGTGGAAGCTATCCCCAGGCAAAACGCTTGCATCCAGAAAGTGAAAACTGGACTGCGCTTTTAGCGCGTTCTGGACGAGCTGCGCGGCAGCGTTCAGGTAAGCATCCCGAGTGTCGTAAGCACCGGAACTTTGACAAAAGTCCGTCAGCGCCTGCCAAAGCGCAGGGGTGCCTTCACCTGGTCCAGCGTTCACGCCTGGGTCTTCTTTCGCTTGGTCATCACAAGCGTGTTCACGCCGGATTCGGAGAAATCAAAAACCACCTCGTCCATCAGTTTGCGCATGGTGTAAACGCCCAAACCGCGCTCGGAGCGCAGCTCCAGCGGACTGCTGATGTCCGGGTCCGGGACTTCATCCGGATCAAACGGCGCGCCTCGGTCCTTGAGCGTGATGGTGAAGCAGTCTTCGCAGGATGCTGTCGATATTTCGATCGTTCCCAGGTCTTCACCGCAGTAAGAATGGTCGATTACGTTTGCAGCGGCTTCGTTAACAGAAAGCTCAACCGCGTAAAGCTCCTTGGAAGAAAAACCCACCTGGGAAGCTTCCGCGATAATAAACTCGTTGATAGCGCCAAGCGCCTGGTAATTTGCAGGGAAAACCTGAGTAGTCATGCGTAAACCGTTGGTAAATGAGTTATTTGGATTATAACATGTGCCCTCGACGCAACAATCGCGTGTAAAATTGTGGTATGGCTAAGGACAACACACGCCCGCGCATTATGGACCTGAGGGAGGAAAACCGGCCGAGAGAAAGGTTGATTGCGGAAGGTCCACAAGCTCTCAGCGATGGCGAACTATTGGCTGTGCTTTTGGGAAGTGGTAAAGCGGGGGTTAACGCGATTGACCTCGGTGACCAAATTTTGATGGAATTGGGCGGCTTTTCTGGTATTCACCGTACCGATATAACCGAATTGGAAAACATTTCTGGCGTCGGCCTCGCAAAAGCCGCGCGCATCAAGGCAGCTGTGGAGCTGGGCAACCGCCTGTCCAAAGAACGCACTGAAACCAAAACAATTATTCGCAGCCCGGAAGACGTGGTTCGTCTGGTTGGACTGGAGATGCGTGGAAAAGAACAGGAAGAACTGTGGGTGCTATGGTTGAGCGTACGCAACCAGATTCTGGGGATTGACCGGCTCTACAAGGGCTCACAGGATTCTTCGTCTGTGCGGGTGGGGGAAATCTTCACACGCGCGATCCGCAAAGGCGCAAACGCGGTGATCCTGGTGCACAACCATCCGTCCGGAGATGCTTCTGAAAGCCCTGAAGACGTCAACCTGACCCGTTCGGTCATTGAAGCCGGACGACTGTTGGACATCCGCGTACACGACCACATCATTATCGGCAGGGAAGATTTCAGTTCAATCAAAAAGAACCACCCGGCGCTGTGGGTCTAAAGAACAGTTAGTTTTTCCTCGAAATCCGACGGGTACGGCGCCCGAAAATTGAGCGCTGAGCCAGTAAGCGGGTGCGCGAAGCTAATCTCGTACGCGTGCAGCATCACGCGCTCAGCTTGCAGACGCGAGTCAGCCGTATTGAACCCCTTGGGACGATAGAGCCCGTCCCCCAGAATTCCCAAACCGGCTGAGTACAAATGCGCGCGGATTTGGTGCGTGTAACCTGAGAATAAGGTGCATTCCAGCAGCGAAAAGTTTTCTCCCCGCCGCAGAACATTTATCATCGTGCGGGCTGGTTTTCCGCGTTCCCGGTCCACGCGTGTTCGGTGAGCACGGTCCGCGTTTACCCGCAAGGGTAGGTCCAGGTCTTGGGTCTGCCAATCCGGGCTTGGAGCGGCCAGGCAGTGGTAAATCTTGCGCAGCGCGCGTTCCCGGAAGGTTTGGTTAAGGATGCGGTGGGCTTCCGCGCTGCGCGCCAGCAGGATAAGTCCGCTGGTATCCTTGTCCAGGCGATGCACAATCCACAGTCTTCCCACGACCGGCGCGAGGGCTTGCGCAAGGTGCGGAAGTTCGGGGTGGTAGCCGTCCGGGATGCTAAGAAAGCCCGCGGGTTTGTTCACCACCAGAAGTTCCGCGTCTGAGTACAATATCCACGCACGCGGGTCATTAAGGTCCTGGGTGTTGTTCATCAGGTACAATCATACCATTCCGAACCCGGTCGTTTAGTTTTGCGGGCATGCGGAAAAAGGAGCAGGCGTGTTTACCGTTATTGTTTCAATCCAGGTATTACCCGAGTACGTGGAGGAGTTCATCACCATAACCCGGTTTAACGCTGAAAACAGCCGCAAAGAAACTGGCGTAGTGCGCTTTGATTTCTTTCAGGAGATTGAATGCCCGGAGAGCTTTCGGCTGGTAGAAACGTATCGCGATAGGGCGGACCAGCTTGCCCACCAGCAGACCGCCCACTACCTGAAGTGGCGGGAGACGGTCACCCCGATGATGGCCGCTGAGCGCACCCGGGTTTTCTTGCGCAACCTGGACCCGACGGATGCGGAGTGGAAGTAGGCTTTGCCCTGACGGCAAGTAAACATCACACTGAGCACGCAGGTTTGTTTTCTTTGCCCCTGAGAAATACAAAAAGAGCAGCGGATAATTGACCGCTGCTCTTTTTATACTGGTAGGGATAATTATTAACGCAGCTGCTTATTCAGGCGCGCTAAAACAACTGGTCGTGATGACGCCCGGACCCGCGTGCACCACGATAGCAGGCGGTACCACAAACACCGGAATGTCAGTCAAATGCAGCTCTTTTTCCAGGTGGGCTTTCAGCCGGTGGGCTTGTGCTTCCGCAGCGCAGTGGCTGATGGTCAGATGCCCGTCGGGGTTGTTCCTGCAGACCTCCAAATCTAAGTCAATAATTGCAGCAATTGCCTGCTTCAGGGTGCGGACCTTATCGTAGGGCTCTACCTGGCCGTCCTTGATGGTCAGGATAGGCTTGATTTGCAACACGCTGCCGATCAGGCGCGTAGCGCCGCCAATTCTGCCGCCTTTATGCAGATATTCCAGCGTATCCACGACAAAGTAAACCTTCTCCCGGGCAGCCATTTCCCTCAGTTTGGTCTTGAGTGTTTCGATCTCCATGCCTTGTTCTGACCAGCGCTTGGCTTGCAGAACAAGCGAACCCAGACCGCCGGCAATTGTTCCTGTGTCCAGAACATGGATGCGATCGCCCTGGAATTCATTCGCGGCAACCAAGGCACTTCGGTAAGTGCCGCTTACTTTTTCGGATGGCGTAATCACCAGCGCGGTATCCCCGGCATCAAGAATCTGCTGGAAAATCGGGGTATACATCGCCGGTGGAGGAGCAGCGGTGCCGGGCAGTTGTTTGGACGCCGCCAGTTTCGTAAGGAATGTCTCGGTATCTATTTCGGTGTCATCCCGGTAGGATGTATCCCCGAAAGTGATTATTTGCGGCAGAACATGGATCCCTTGCGCCTGCAATTGCACGAGCGGGATGCCGCAGGTCGTGTCGGCAACAATCTGTATCATGATAAAAGTCCTTTATGTCTGGCAGCCGGTTAATAAGTTCCGGCTTGGATAAAAATGGAATGAAGAAAAATACGACTGAGGTTTATCCTGGATAAGCTTGCAGTCGATAATGAACGTCAGGTTCTGGGCTGCCCGCAGTTCGGGCAGATACTTTCTTTTTTTTCGAGGATGAAGCCGCATTTAGCGCAGGTGGAAGGTTGACTCTCGCCCAGAGGCGCGCCGCAAGCCAGGCAGCGCGCGGAGGCGATCGGGTTGGCGGTGAGGCAATAAGGGCAAACTGTACGCGCCAGGCGTTTGCTGAGCTCCTGACCCGTGCCGTGCTGCCGCGCGAATGCGTCCACCACCTGCCAGACATTCTCCTGAAGCTGCAGGGATTCGACGTCCTGGGCGATGTCATCCATCCGTCCGATAAGCGTCCAGGGGTTGCGCAGCGCGCTGAGCGCTGTCATGCCCAGGCTGGCGGCCAAGCCAAACCAAGCCTGATTGGAAAGCTGCACGCTCACACCGTCGGACACTTTTTGCAAACTTACGGTCAGGGCTGTGGCACCGCCGCTGGTCAGGTTTCTGCGCGTGGCAATCTGCACGGCCATGTTATCCGGGTTGCCGATGCGCTGAACCTGGTAATTGCCGCGGTGGAAGTAGGAAATCAGATCGCGGGCAATATCCTCAGGGGAAAAACTTCCATGGTAGATGCGTGGTGTCATAGCTGCCTTTTCTTGTTTGCAGATAGATTATAATCGGGATATCTGGAAGCAAGGATAGATTTTATGAGTTCTCCGAAAAAACACCGTTTGTATTGGTTATACTCCCTGATCATTTTGCTTGTTCTGACGGCACTCAGCCTGCTGCCAGCGCTCGAAAAGCCGGTATTGGCGCAGTTCCCCACCGTTTCTATTCCGACCGTGACCAGTTCTCCGCGCGGAGCGTACATACGCGTTTTGCTGACCACCACCGAATATGACCCGATTAACGTGCGTTCCGGCCCCGGCTCCATCTATGAGCTGGTCGGAACAATGCTGGTGGGGCAGGAAGCCAAGGCTTACGGTTACTACGATCAGTATATTCAGATTGAGTATCCAGGCGGCCCGGGCGGAAGAGGTTGGGTCTTTTCGAACAATGTGGATGTGATTGGTGGTCCGATTCCGCTGCTGGAGCCGCCCGCCACAGCCACCCCGGCGATTACCAAAACGATTGATCCCACCCTCGCGGCGCAATTTATTTACACTTCCCAGCCATCCAGACTGCCAACCTTTACTGAACCGCCAGCATTGAACCTGCCTACTTACCAGAACATCACCGGGAACACCGCTCCTGGTGGGCTTCCATTGGGTTTGGTGATTGTGGTGTTGGCCGGGCTGGGGGTCTTTCTGACACTGATTGCCATCTTGCGCAGAGGTTAGGCTTCTCTAAAGAAGCGCTGCATCTGGCGCGGGACGATTTTCCCATACACGGGCAGGCAGCGCGCCTGCTCTTTATGTTAAAATGAATGCCTATGGACGTAAAGACAGTTTCTACCAACCGCAAAGCGCGTTTTGAGTATTTCCTGCAAGAGACCTTTGAGGCCGGGCTTGCGCTGAAAGGCACGGAGATAAAATCCATCCGCAAGGGGCAGATCAGCTTGCAGGAAGCGTATGTGCGCACAGATGGCAAACAAGCCTGGCTGGTTGGCGCGCACGTCGCGCCGTACGAGCACGCCAGCGCTTTTCAGCACGACCCGGACCGGGAGCGGAAGCTGCTGATGCACAAACGCGAAATCCGGGAATTGTGGGACGCAGTGCGTATCAAAGGCATGACTATCGTGCCGGTGCGGGTCTACCTGAAAGCAGGCCGCGCCAAGCTCGAGCTCGCCATCGCGAAGGGCAAGAAGCAGTACGATAAACGCGAAGCAATTAAACAGAAGGATATTGAACGCGAGGAATCGCGCTACGAACGCCGATAATTTCCGCGTATAAGCCTATTTTGAACAAAATTCGCAGTCCGTTATAATAGCCGCATGAAACCTGAAACAAAAATAACCCGCAGAGAGTTTCTGAAGCTTTCCGGTATGTTTGTCGGAGCGATGATGCTGCCGCGCCCAAAGGGCGTTTTTGCCGCTGCCGCAGGCCAATTCCCGCAAGCGGATAAGCTTGGGAGAATCTGTGTCGGTATGGAAGGTGCCTGGTTCAAGCTCAAGACCGAACCAAACATCAACGCGCCGGAAGCCGGCATGGTCTGGCGGGATGACGTGGTCGTCTGGAATCGCGAAGTCGTTGCCAATCAGTTGGACTTGAATGTCTATAACCAGCGCTGGGTGGAGACCCCGGGGGGGTATCTGCAGTCCTCGATGGTCCAGCCGGTCAAAAATTTGCCCAACCAGCCCCTACAAAGCTTGCCTGTCAATCCGGACGGAAGCAAGGGGATGTGGGTGGAAATAACCGTACCCCTGGTGGATATCAAACCGACTCGGGTGCCCGCCGCTTCTTACTGGATCCGCGAAGTAAACAAACCGCGCATATACTACAGCCAGGTTTTCTGGGCATACGACATACGGCAGGAGAACGGGATAACGGAATACCTGCTCATGGAAAAATGGGGCGCTGAGCCAGATTCTTACTGGGTGGAGGCTTCGGCCTGCCGACCAATCCGCGCGGATGAAATTACCCCCATTCATCCCGAGGTAGGCGATAAACTTATCCGGATTAACATGAATTATCAGACGCTTTCGTGCCTGGAAGGGGGGAGGGAAGTCTACTTCTGTGAGGTTTCCTCCGGCGGTCCTTCAACCCCACTTGGGAACACCCTCATCTGGCGCAAGATGATCTCGACACACATGAGCGCGGGCGGATTGATTGCCTACGATACCGGCGGCATTGGTTGGACCACGCTTTTCCACGGCGAAGGCTCCGCTATCCACGCCGCGTTTTGGCACAATAATTTCGGCACAGCGCTTTCGCACGGCTGCATTAACTGCTTGCCGGAAGACGCGAAATGGATTTGGCGCTGGACTAATCCGCTCGTGGACTATTATCCGGGTGAGCTGACGGTCAGGGACGGCGGACAAAACTCTACGCGCGTGGAAGTGTTCTATTAAACCTGCGCGGCCAGCGTATTCTCAGTGCTTGCCGCGGGAATGCTTGCGCAGTGATGAAGGATGAACTTATTCAGGTCTACCTATTCACGCGTCCGTCGCTGACGGAAGAAAATCATGCCGTCTTATCCCGGCTGGCTGAGTTTGACAGCGAGTACCCCCACCAGGTAACCTGCATTGATGTTGACCGAAACCCCTATCTCAAACGAACCATTGGCGGGCAAGTTCCGCGCCTGGAAATCGGCCCATACTTCCTGACGGAAAGCTTTGATAGCGAGAATATTCGCACGACACTGAAAGAAACGCGCGCGAAAATTGATGAAGCGAACGCTGCAGGTAATCCATGGGCGCTGCGGCAGTACGCCCAGGCGCATTCCTTTCCGCGCAGAGATAGATTTTCCCTGTGGTTCGCGCGGCATTACGTGCTGTTTTTTAATTTGCTGGTAATCCTGTACTTAGGCGGCGCGTTTCTTGCGCCTACTTTGATGAAGCTAAGGCTGGAACCTGCTGCTCGGGTACTGTACAGCTTCTATCGACCGGTATGTCACCAACTTGGATACCGTTCTTTCTTTTTGTTTGGCGTGCAGCCCTTCTACCCACGCGAATTGGCCGGGCTTGAGGCTTACCAGAGCTTCTCCGGGGCCAGCGGCATCAGCGAATTGGACTCCCGGGCGGCTTCTGAATTTATCGGAAATGAAATCCTGGGGTATAAGGTCGCGCTTTGTCAGAGAGATGCGGCAATTTACTTGTTCATTTTGTTATTCGGGCTGGTTTTTGGCGCGTCGGGACGAAAAATTAAAGAACTGCGCTGGTATGTTTGGTTGTTGGTTGGGATTATCCCCATCGCGCTGGACGGCGGCACCCAGATGCTCAGCCAAATGGGCTTGCCTTTCTTGAGCTGGTTCCCAACGCGGGAAAGCACACCGTTTTTGCGGGCTCTCACTGGCGCGCTGTTTGGGTTTTTCACCGCCTGGCTTGGCTACCCCTTGGTGGAAAGCAGCGTGTATGCCAGCCGACTGCAGCTTGAGAAGCAGCACGCGCTCAAGCATGGGGCTGCGTTCCAACCGGAGAAGCACCAGTGATACGAAATGATGTAGACGGTTTCCGTTTCTACCGCTTTGAAAAGCTTCCCGCGAGGGAGGTGGACCATGCTGTGTTCACGCGACTGGGTGGGGCGAGCACGGGGGCGTACTCCGCGCTGAACCTTGGTGGAACCGTAGGGGACAATCCCGAGGCAGTAATAGAAAACCATCAACGCGTATTTGAGGTTTTCGGCAGGCCGTATGAAAGCCGCTTTGACGTCTGGCAAGTACACGGCACCACCATGGTCTATTCAGACCGCCCCAGGCCGCGCGACCAGAAACACCAACCGGCAGACGGCATCTTTACGGACAACCCGGAAGTTACCCTGATAATGCGCTTCGCGGACTGCGTTCCACTTGTCTTCTACGACCCCAATAATCACGTGGTGGGTCTGGTGCACGCTGGTTGGCAGGGAACGGTGCAGAAAATTGGCGAACTGGCAGTAGGCTATATGCATGAACGCTTTGGCTCTGATCCTGCCGCTTTGTTTGCAGGGATTGGGCCTTCCATTTGCGGCAGCTGCTACCAGGTAGGGGAAGAGGTGCGGGCGCGTTTTTTGCAGGCTTTTGGGGGGGACGCGCTGAATTTCTTCACGGAACGGGATGGCTCGCTTTACCTGGACTTGTGGCGCGCGAACGCGTACTGCCTGAGCGCGGCAGGTGTGCGGCAGGTGGAGCAGTCCGGATTTTGCACCGCCGAACACCTGGATGAATGGTATTCTTACCGAAAGGAAAAAGGTATCACTGGGCGCTTTGCCGTTGTGATCGGGTTAAGGCACAATGCAAATTGATGACGGAACCGGATTGATTGAAACAATCGCGGGTAGGCTGACCCTCGTCCGCCAGACTATCGCGGAAAGCGCAGAAAAAGCAGGCCGGCGCAAGAACGAGGTGGAAATTGTAGCAGTCTCCAAGCGCCAACCTGAAGCGCTGATTCGCGCTGCCTTCGCCTGCGGGCTGCGCTGTTTTGGTGAGAACTATGCGGAAGAAGCGCGTGTCAAGATCGAGAACCTGAGCGATTTGCCCGGTCTGCGATGGGATATTGTCGGCCATATCCAAAGCCGGAAGGCTAAGTTAATTGCGGACCAGGTATCCCGCGTGCACTCCGTGGACAGTCTGAAACTTGCAGGCCTTCTCTCCCAACTGCGCCCGACAGACATGCCCGCGTTGGATGTGCTCCTGGAGGTAAACATCAGCGGGGAAGCGAGTAAGGCTGGCTTTCCTGCAGTAACTTTAGAAGCGTGGAACAGCTTGCTACCGGTAGCAGCTGCGATCAGCCGGCTGCCGCGTATCCGTCTGCGCGGCCTCATGTGTATGCCGCCCTTGCAGACCGACATGGAAGACAATCGGATTTACTTCCGCAAATTGCGCGAATTGAAGGATTTCATGAATACCGCTCAGCCCAGGCTGGAGCTGCAGGAACTCTCCATGGGAACCTCCACTGATTATCCCGTTGCCATTGAGGAAGGCGCCACCCTGGTACGTCTGGGCGAGGCGATTCTTGGCCCGCGGCCAGCGAAAGCAGACTAGAAAATTATGACCATCGCATTGAATATTATCCGCTTTGCCGGGCAGGGGCTCAGTCTGCTGATTATCCTGCACACCGTGCTGGGTTATTTTCTCCCATGGGATCATCCGCTCCGCCGGACTTTGGAAAAGATTGTTTCTCCCATGCTGCGCCCGATACGCAATCTGATCAAACCGGTGGGAGGATTGGATTTTTCGCCGTTCGTGTTGATCTTGGTTATTTACCTGCTGGAGCGGCTCTTATCGAGCGTGGTGCGCGCGCTCTTCCGTTAGAAGACATCAGGCTTTATAGAGGATTCGCCCGCACGTCTTGCAACGCAGCAGCGTGGTGGAAGAGCGGGCAGACTGTATGTCGCGCGGGGAAAGTTCCACGCCGCAAGCCTCGCACCCGTCATCCACAACAGTTGCCACTGCTTTTCCCGCCTTGGTTTTCAGCAGACTCTCGTATTGCTGTACGATTTCTTTCGGCAATGTCTGGGTCAGTGCCTCGCGTTGGGAGTTCAGCTTCCCTGCCTCAGCCAATAAGGTCGTCCGTTCACCCGCTAATAAGGAGTTTTCTGATGCTTTTTGGTTAACGGCTGCTTGGTACGCGGTTTCAGCGTCCAGTAATGCTTTTTGGGCGGCTTCCTGCGCCATGAGAGCTTCGAATTGCGCGTCCTCCAACTTCTTGAGGACTCGTTTCAGAGCTTCAGCTTCCGCCTGGAGGTCTTGTAAATCTTTGGGATTGCGGATTTTGCCGCCGAATAGTTGAACCTGGTTCAATTCAAGTTTGAGGCGTTTTTCGGTGTTTTCCGCGGCGATTTGGTTGGCATGCTTCTGCTTTTCCATGAGGTTTGCTTCTGCTTGCGTTTTCTCCTGCAGCCTTGCCCGGACAATCTCATCAGCATTCAGGATAGATTCTATCTGGGCCAGCCGCTTGGTGATTATCTGACGCTGGGTGTCGAGAGTCTGCAGTCGGTAAAGGCTGAATGTAAGGTTCATAGGCTCCTTGGCTTGGTAAAGAACGCAACAAATCGCTAATATATTGTAACACTTTCAGAGGCCGCAGAAGCAGTCTTTTAAGAGCCAGAGGAATCTCATCCAGGTGGAAACACGACTGAGACCAATTTCCCCATTGCTTGGGCAATGCGGCAGTTAAACCTTTCGTTATTCCAGAGCAGCCGCGCAGGCCGTGCGCTGCCCAGAGCCGCGCCTAAGCTTTCAGAATGGAACAACAGCGAGGAGCGCGAGCGCTCCGTTTGCGTTGTACTGATTATGTTATAATCTGACCATTAACGATCTAGTTAATCCATCTAATGGAGAAATAACAATTTGGCTTTCAATCCGATCAATTGGCTGTTAGGTTTATTTTCGCTGGATATTGGAATCGACCTGGGAACAGCCAATACGCTTGTTAATGTAAAAGGAAAAGGGATTGTCATCAACGAACCATCGTGGGTGGCAATTGACAAACGCACGCGCGAACCTTTGAAAATAGGCGCGGCCGCCAAAGCTATGGTAGGCCGGGCGCCAGCTAACGTCGTCACCTTACGGCCTCTGCGCGATGGGGTCATTTCGGAGTATGACATCACCCAGGCGATGCTTGAATACTTTATCGGCCGGGCGCACCAGCACAGCATCGTGCCGTTCCCGCGTCCGCGGGTGGTGGTAGGTATCCCCTCCGGCGCAACCGAAGTAGAGAAACGCGCGGTTTACGACGCGGCGATGGCCGCCGGCGCGCGCGAAGCCTACATGATCCATGAACCAGCCGCGGCGGCGATTGGCGCGGGCTTACCGGTGAACGACGGCAATGGCAACATGATTGTTGATATTGGCGGAGGCACCACCGAAGTCGCGGTGATTTCTATGGGCGGCATCGTGATTTCACGCTCCCTGCGGGTGGCCGGAGATGAGCTGGACCAGGACATTATCGAATACCTGCGCAGTAAGTACAACCTGTTCATCGGCGAACAAATGGCTGAAAAAGTCAAGATTGCCATTGGTTCGGCTTACCCGCTGAAAGATGAAAAAACGGTGGACGTGCGCGGCCGCAACTTGATTACGGGTTTGCCTGAAGCCATTGAAATTTCCTCCGTTGAAATTCGCGAGGCACTTTCCGCGTCCGTTCAGGTCATTATCGACACCATCAAAGACGCTCTGGACGAATCCCCTCCTGAAATTCTTTCCGACCTGATGGATAACGGCATCTGCCTGGCTGGTGGTATGTCCCAGCTCCAAGGTCTGGCAGAACGTGTTTCCAATGAAGTCAGGGTGCGGGTCTGGGTAGCGGAAGACCCTATGACCTGCGTTGCGCGCGGAGCGGGCATAGTCCTGGATAACTTGGATGAGTATGAACAACTCCTTGTGGGAATTGAACGAGATCCTTACACGAGCCTGACCAAGGGGTAATCCGCCTGCCCAAAGCAGGGTTTATCCAACTCAAAAAATGCGCAACCTGTTTACATCTGGTAACATCCGAAATTTAATCATCCTGCTGGTGGTGGCGAGTTTACTGCTGCTCGCTGTTTCGGGGTATCTAACCCCGCTGTTCAGCCTGACCTTCAGCCCTTTCATATCAACCCAGAGTTGGCTTTCCCAACGTTACCTTGCTATCCGGGATTTCTTTACTTCCCCGCGGGACATGGCCAGCTTGCGCGACCGCAATGCCCAGCTGGAAAATGAAGTGGCGCAGCTCCAGAGCCAGATTGTGGAACTGCAGGAAAACCTGAGCCAGGCGCAGATTCTTTACACTCTGCTGGATTTTGCGCGGACAAACCCTCAGCATGAGTACACGGCCGCGACCGTGATCGGGCGGGAAATCAGCCCATACTACCAATACATAATCATTGACAAAGGCTCCAACCAGGGTATTATGCACGGCATGCCGGTCGTGACCCAACAAGGGTTGGTCGGCCGCATCGACGCGGTGATCGCCAATGCAGCCCGCGTGCAATTGATCAGCGATGCGGAATCTGTCGTGAATATCCACCTGCAAAACGCGAAGGTGGAAGGCCAGATCGTTGGTTCTATCACAGGTGAAATCAGCCTGGAAATGGTACCGCAGGATGCGGAGATACTAATTGGCGATGTGCTGCTTACCTCCGGGCTCGGCGGCAATTATCCGCCTAATATTTTCGTTGGACAAGTTTTGAGCATGCAGAGCCAACAGAACCGTTTGTTTCTCTCCGGCTCGGTGCAATCAATCGTGGATTTTTCTTCACTCAGCGCAGTGCTGGTCATCACGAATTTTGAAGCAGTGGATATTACGCCCCTGGTACCCTGAGGGAAGACATGTTTTTTTACATTTCCAGCAGCATAGGCTTCATCATTGCCGTTATGCTCCAAATGGGAGTCTTTAGCCGGGCTCCGCTGCTCTCAGGCACAGCCGATCTGGTGCTGCTCTTCCTGGCCGCCTGGGGTTTGCACCAGCGCCAAAAATACAGTTGGGTGCTTGTGGTAATATTCGGGCTGATACTCAGCGCGATTTCGGCATCGCCTACACTCTTATTATTGATTGTTTATCTCAGTGTTTTTCTTGCCGCAACCCGTTTGCAGATGAGTTTTTGGCAAAGTCCGCTTCTATCTATGTTCTTATTGATATTCTTTGGCACTTTTTTGGAGCACGGCGTTTTTGTGCTGGGGCTGTTTGCGCAGGGAATTTCGGTTAACCTGGCGGAAATCTTTACGCAGGTCCTGCTTCCCAGCGTCTTGCTCAATATGCTGCTGACGATACCAATCCACGCGCTGGTTCAGGAAGTTTTCCGGAACATGTCGCCCATGGGAACTGAGATATGAACAACAACCAATTCGAAAAACCAACCATTAAGCGCTCCCGCATCCGGGGGGTTATCTTTCTGGTCGCGATAGTGGTTATGTACTACATCTTTCAGCTGTTTAACTATCAGATAGTGAACGGAGCGCTCTACCGCGCGCAGGCTGAAGATAACCGTACCACTGAGATCAGCGACCCTACCCAACGCGGAATCATTTACGACCGCAACGGGGTCGTCTTGGCGCGGAATGAACCGGCGTACAACATTACGGTCACCCCCGCGAGGCTGCCTGAATCTGATGGCGAGCTGCGTAAAATCTATTCTGAACTTTCAGAACTGCTCAACATTCCGGTGAGCAGCGGTGTGGTGGACGCGGTTACGGCGGCGAGCTTTGCCCCATGCAACACCCCCTTGGGCATTGAACAAATCGTGTATATTGCCGATACCAACTGGCCTTTCAGCGCCACGCGCCTAAGCTGCGACGTTTCCAAGGATATCGCGATGGCGATTAAGGAAAAAGCTATGGATTGGCCCGGCATCGACGTAGAAATCGAGTCGATTCGAGTGTATCCCACTGGCAACCTGACCGCAGAAATTGTCGGCTTTCTGGGTCCTGTGCCGGAATCCCTGGTGGATTACTACACAGAGCTGGGGTTTGTGGCTGGCAGGGATAAAGTTGGCTACGCTGGTGTGGAAAGTACCTTGCAGGATGTGCTGGGGGGCACTAATGGAAAGCGCATCGTCGAGGTCACAGTCGGCGGCGAAGTGGTGCGCAACCTGGAAGAGCCAGTTGACCCGGTGCCCGGGCAAAACGTCTACCTGACCATCGATTCCCGCCTGCAGTCTACAGCGCGGGACGCGCTAAAAATGAACCTGGAATACTGGAACCGCTACCTTGGTTACACTCTCAGCACCAGCGGCGCCGTGGTGGCATTGAACGCCAAGACGGGTGAGGTGTTGGCAATGGTCTCGTACCCCAATTATGAGAACAACCGCATGTCCAAGGTCATACCAGGATATTACTATAATCAACTGACATTGGATCAGGCTAAACCGCTGGTCAACCAGGCGATCTCCGCCGAGCTGCCTCCCGGCTCGGTGTTTAAGCTGGTTTCGGCGTTGGGAATCTTGAACGAAGGCGTGGTCACGCCCGAATACACAGTGGACGACCCCGGCACGATTTCGTTGGTTCAGAAGTTCTACCAGAACGACCCCGGCAGCCTGCAAACCTATTACTGCTGGGACCGCGCCGGGCACGGACCGGTGGATTATCTGCACGGGATTGCCTGGTCTTGCAACACTTACTGGTACAAGGTTACCGGCGGATTTGCCGGAGAGATTGAGGGCAACGGGCTTGGGATCTGGCGTCTGGGTACCTATGCCCGGGCGTTGGGCTACGGCGCGCTGACGGGAATTGAACTGCCCGGGGAGACAGACGGATTAATCCCGGACCCGACCTGGAAGCGTCTGAGCCAGGGCGAGAACTGGGCGACTGGCGATACCTACCTGGCGGCGGTTGGGCAGGGCTACGTCCTCTCTACACCGCTGCAGGTTGTGCATTCCATTGCCACGATCGCCAACGACGGAAAACTCATGAAATTATCGGTCATCAGCAAGGTGGAAGCCGCGGATGGCACAGTGACCCAGCAGTTTGAGCCGACCATGCTGTGGGATATCACCAAAGACCCAAAAATCGAGGTTTACGACGATAATATTCCTACTGGCGAGCTCAAAACCGTACAGCCCTGGGTCATTGAACTGGCAAAAAAGGGAATGGAAATGGTCACCCAACCTGGCGGCACGGCTGCATACGAGTTTACTGGCGACACAAACAAAGTGGCGGGTAAAACCGGCACGGCTGAATATTGTGATGATTTTGCGCTGGCAAATCGGTTGTGCGGGGTTGGCATAGGCGGTTGGCCGGCGCACGCCTGGTTTGTTGGTTACGCGCCGTATGATGACCCGGAAATCGTGGTGGTCGCCTTCGCGTATAACGGGAAGGAAGGTTCCACGCTTGCCGCGCCAATCGTCCGCAAGGTGATTGAGTCGTACTTCAGCCTGAAAGTCGCGGACGCGGATAATTTCGGACAATAGGCGGGAAGCGGAATGACCAAACGGACAGAGTTATTGGTGCGTGGAATCAGAGGTGGTGTCCTTGTGATTCTACCGGACGGGCCGTGGTACCTTCAAAAGGACATGCTCATTTCCCGGATCCAAAGCCAGGAGCGCTTCTTTAAGGGTGGTAGGATTGCACTGGACCTGGGCGCAACGGACTGGAGCGAAGACAATTTGGATAGATTACTGCGGGACCTGGCGGACGAGGGCATTTGCCTGCGCGCGGTGCTCTCCAGCTCGGCCGTCACGTTGGAATCCGCGCGAGCCTTTGGCCTCCCCTCCGTAATTGAAGGCGACGAACGCCCGAAAACTCCGACGCCGGAAACCGAAACCGTCAGTCGGGTCGTGTGGATTGACCGGACGATTGACGCCTCTGAGAAGCTCATTATTGATGGAAACCTGGTGCTGTTTTCCGACCTGCCTGCAGGCGCGGAACTGATATGCTCGGGGTCGGCGGCAGTATGGGGGAGCCTGGATGGCATTTTGCGGGCTGGCTGCGCTGGAGAGCCGGAGTGCGCGATTCGCATCATGCAATTTGGCAGCGGAACGGTCTTTTTCGGCGGCGAAGCGGTTGAGATTCCTCGCAAGCTGCGCAAAACCCGAGGAATTTTGATTACCAGACAGGACGGGATTATCAGCGTTGTACCGTCAGTGAAGAAGTAAAGCGTATGATTACAACCAGAGAACAATGGCAGCATTTTGATTTCCCGTTATTCGCGGCAGTGCTTTCCCTGTCGATTTTTGGGATTGCCTTGATCAGTTCGGCTATCGCCGGAAACCCAACCCTGGCGAACCACCCCCAACGCCAGACCGTGTTTCTGATTATCGGATTGGTAATGCTTTTTGTGTTTGCCGGCCTGGACTACAAAATCTGGTTGGTGCTCACGCGGCCATTCTACATCGTTGTGGCGGCCTTCCTCATCCTGGTTTTTGTGACCGGAGCGGCCAGGTTTGGCGCCGCGCGTTGGCTGCAAATTGGCTCGGAAGCGATCCAGCCTGCTGAACTGGCAAAAATTGTTATCATTATGGCGCTGGCGCAGTTCTTTGCCGGCAAAATTTCCAGCATTGACGAATGGAAGACTGTTGGGCAGAGCCTGCTGCTGACCGGCGGGATTGTCATCTGGATCATCCTGCAGCCAAATTTAAGCACCTCTATCGTGATTATGGTCATCTGGTTCGCCATGCTGTGGATTAGCGGCTGGAAGACCAAAAACATCCTGATTTTTGCCGGCGTGATGATTGTGCTTCTGGGGCTCTTTGCCGCGCTGGATTTCCCCTTTTTGGCCGATTACCAGAAAGCGCGCATCACCAACTTC
>CAZPWL010000007.1:23507-27452 GCA_964590535.1 uncultured Anaerolineaceae bacterium | reverse complement strand
CAGACGCGAAAGCAGCATGGCTTGGCGCGCTTCCGCCAGCATGTGCGAGCCGTCATTGCTGGCTGAGCCGTCCACGCCCAATCCTAGTTTGACTCCGCGGGAGAGCATCTGCATCACCGGAGCGATGCCCGAAGCAAGACGCATATTGGAGCTTGGGCAATGCGCTACGCCGCAGCCGTGATGGGCGTATAGGTCCATTTCCGCTGCGTTCACATGCACGCTGTGGGCAAACCAGACATCGCTGCCGATCCAATCCACCGTCTGCATGTACGCGACCGGTTTATAACCGAACTTTTGCAGGCAAAAATCGTCTTCGTCTTCTGTTTCCGCCAGATGCGTATGCAAATGCACGCCGTATTCCCGGGCAAGTTTCGCAGATTCCTTCATCAGTTCACCGGTGACGCTGAAAGGAGAGCAGGGCGCCAGAACGATTTGCAGCCGGGAGCCGGGTTTTGGGTCATGGTAGCGCTCAATCAGGCGCTGACTATCCCGAAGGATGGCGTCTTCGCTGTCAACGACTGAATCGGGCGGAAGACCGCCCTTGGACTCACCCAGGCTCATCGAGCCGCGCGAAGCGTGCAAGCGCAAGCCGATCTCAGCGGCGGCGTCAATTTCGTCATCCAGGCGTGAACCGTTCGGGAAAAGATACAAATGGTCCGAGGCAGTGGTGCAGCCAGAAAGCGCTAACTCTGCCAGCGCGGTTTTCGTGCTGATAAAAACAGCTTCCGGGTCCATGCGCGCCCAAATCGGGTAGAGTGTTTTGAGCCAATTAAACAGGTTGGCATCCTGCGCTGCAGGGAGCGCGCGGGTGAGCGTCTGGTAAAAGTGATGGTGGGTGTTAACAAGCCCCGGCAGGATGACGTGCCCGGCAAGGTCGAGCACTTCGTCCGCCTCGGAGGGGAGTTCTGATGCGGGACCAATTTGTTCGATAAACCCGTCCCGGCAATAAATGGCAGCATCCCGCAGTTCGCGGTCTTCCGCGTCCATTGTAACAATCAGAGCGGCGTTTTTTACAAGCAGCGTGGACATCTTCGTCTCCTTTCCGGCCGTTCGGCTAAGCGGCTTTGTCCGCCAGTTCGCGGGCACGCAGCGTGTTCTGAAGCAGCATCGCGATGGTCATCGGTCCAACCCCTCCGGGGACCGGGGTGATGGCGGAGGCAAGCTCCGCGGCTTCCGTGAAGGCAACATCCCCGACCAGGCGCGAGCCTTTCGGCGCGGAGGCATCTCCCACGCGGTTGATGCCAACGTCAATGACAATCGCGCCGGGCTTAAGCCAATCCCCGCGCACCATTTCAGGTCTACCGATGGCGGCAATGAGGACGTCCGCCTGCCGAACGAGCGCAGGCAGGTCGCGCGTTTTGGAGTGGCAGATGGTTACGGTCGCGTCCGCCCGGACGAGCAGGAGCGCCACAGGCATACCGACGATATTGGAGCGGCCAAGCACGACCGCGTTCGCGCCAGCAAGCTGCGCGCCAGCTTTCTCAAGCAAAACCATTACGCCAGCGGGGGTGCAGGGCACAAACAGGGGTTCGCGTCCTTTTTGCGCCAGCCTGCCAATATTGAGCGGGTGAAAGCCGTCCACATCCTTTGCGAGGTCTATCGCGCTGAGGACGCGCTCCTCATTCAGATGGGCGGGCAAGGGCAGCTGCACCAGAATGCCATTCACTTCAGGGTCCGCATTCAGTTGGCGCACCAACGCTTCGACCTCTTCCTGTCTGGCATCAGCGGGCAGCGCGTGCCCAAAGGACCGGATGCCTGCTTCAGCGCAGCTTTTTTGTTTATTCCGAACGTAAACCTGCGAGGCGGGGTTATCGCCGACTAATACGGTTGCCAGACCCGGTACCGGAAGACCGCGCTTTATGCGCTCGTCCACTTTTAGTTTAACTTCCCCACGTATCTCTGCGGCGATTTGTTTTCCATCGATCAGGTGAGCTGTCATGTTTCCTCTGTGCAGTTGGTGAGAAGATTATACCCGAATCGACGGTATAATTTGGTTATGGACAAGACTACGCAACCCTTAGTGATCGGTATTGCCGGCGCGTCCGGCTCTGGGAAAACAACCCTTGCTTCCTCAATCCTGGATGCGATCGGGCGCGATAAAATCGCCTTCCTGCCGCACGATGCTTACTATCGCGACCAGGCCGAGCTTAGCTACGCTGAACGTTTGAAAATCAACTATGACCACCCCGATTCGCTGGAAACTGACCTGCTGATCAAGCATATCATCGCGCTGAAAGCTGGCAAACCTGTCAAACGGCCGGTCTATGATTACATACAGCATACCCGTTCCGCGGAAGTCGTTACCATTGAACCTTGCCAGATTATCATGGTGGAAGGCATCCTGATATTCTGGGAAGCGAAGCTTCGTAAGATATTTGACATGAAAGTATTCGTGGAAACCGATTCAGATATTTGTTTTATCCGTCGGCTTACCAGGGATATTGAGGAACGCGGCCGAACAGTAGAATCGGTGGTGAACCAGTATCTTACGACTGTCCGTCCCAGTTACATTGACTTTGTGGAACCCTCCAAGCGTTTCGCGGATGTCATTATTCCTGAGGGTGGAAAGAATACCGTAGCCTTGGACATGGTTATCGCGCGCCTGCAGGGGCTTTTAAATGACGCAAGCCAGCACGCCTGGTAAAACTGAGTTCACGCGAACTCAGGTCATTTGGCGGGTGCTCCTGCTGCTTGCCCTGGTCGCGGTTACGGTTGTCCTGATTGTTTTCAGGGCTCAGGTACAGCGCCTGCAAGCTTTCGGATACCCGGGCATTTTTCTTTTTTCCCTGCTTTCAAACGCGACCATTCTTTTCCCCTTACCAGGGGTGATTTTCACCTCAGCGATGGGCGCGGTCTTTAATCCGTTTTGGGTGGCAGTAGCAGCAGGTTTGGGAGCGGCTATCGGTGAGCTCTCTGGTTATCTGGCAGGGGTCAGTGGGCAAATCCTGTTCGAAAACAAAGAAAATTACGCGAAAGTGCTTGGCTGGATGCGGAAATATGGCTTGTGGACGATTTTAGCGCTGGCGTTTATCCCTAATCCCTTGTTTGACATTGCCGGTTTTGCGGCTGGTTCTCTAAAAATCCCAACCTGGAAGTTTTTGCTTTTGTGCGCTGTGGGGAAAGTTGCGAAAATGATGCTTTTTGCTTACCTTGGGGCGGGGCTGCTTTCAGTTTTCCGTTGACCTGGTTTGTGTCCGGAATTTCAGCAGTTCCATTCAGCATCAGTTCCCTTTAAGATATAATCCCGCCTGTGGAAACTTTTACGCAAAACGCGCGCCAGCTCCTGGGGCTGCAGCTCAGCCGCGAGCAAATCGCCGCGTTTAAGCTGCTTGAAGAAGAGCTGTTGGAGTGGAACAGCCGCTTCAATCTGACCGCTATCCGCGACAAAGAGGGTATCGAGACCAAGCATTTCCTCGATTCGCTGACCTGCTTGATGGCGCTGGACCTTAGCAACACACCCCGCAGCCTGATTGACATCGGCACCGGCGCGGGTTTCCCTGGAATTCCCCTCAAGCTGATGCTGCCTCAAATGCGTCTGACCCTGGTCGAATCCATCCAAAAAAAAGCTGGTTTCTGCACGCATATGGTGGAAAAACTCAGCTTGCGCCAGGTTCAGGTTCTGCCCGAGCGCGCTGAGGACGTCGGACAAGACCCAAACCACCGCGAAAATTACGACCTGGCGACAGCCCGGGCGGTGGCAGCCATGCCGACGCTGGTGGAGTACCTGCTGCCGCTGGTGCGCATAGGCGGGTTGGTTATCATGCAGAAAGGTGAAAGCGCTCAGCTGGAAGCACTGAAAAGCGAAAAGGTCATCCAGCGTTTGGGCGGCAAAATTCGCGTCATTTTGCCCGTGGTGCTGCCAGGCGTAGCGGACGAGCGCTACCTGGTGGTTCTGGAAAAAGTCGCGCGGACTGCGGCTGAATTTCCCAGGCGGACGGGATTGCC
>CAZPWL010000007.1:0-23407 GCA_964590535.1 uncultured Anaerolineaceae bacterium | reverse complement strand
GAGCGGGCTTTGGCGGCGCGCTTGCTGAATAAGCTGGGAATACCGGCTTCCGCCTGGCTGCTGCTGCCGGGTGATCAGGGAACTTGGTTGGACTCCACCCACACCGCGCAAGCCGCGGAGCTGTATCAGGCGGTGAAGCGCTGGTCTGAGGTGAAAGGTCTGAAATGGTCGGCGATGGGGTTTGGCGCGCCTGAGCCGGGTGAGAAAACCGCGGAGAAACGCGCCAATGGGTTTGCCATCGCGGCTGACCTGTCTGGTTTGGTCGAACAAGCGCACACAGATGGATTCGCGGTTGAACTGATTTATTCCCGATGCGGGGAGCGTGAAAGCTGGAAAAAAGTTCTGAGCGCGCGGAGGGGAAGCACAAGGGCTTTGCACGAAGCAGACCGCCATATCCGGCTTCTGTATCCTCAAGACGCGGCGCCGCGAGGGCTGCTTGAGGAGCGAGCTGATGAGAAGGGGGCGGTGCGCGTTGTGAGTACCCGCGTGAGCCTGAACCTGGAAGCAAGTGCCGCGGATGATCCCAAAACCTGGCAGGAGTTTGCCCGGGAAGTCTGCGCAGCCCGCCAGAAAAGCAGCGGCGTGTACATCTTTGAACTGGAAAGCTGCGCAAAACAGGGATTTTTGGAACGATTGGTTACACTGGATTGGAGCGGACAAACGCAGTGTGCACAGAAAGCAGCGCCTTCCGGCGTTCGGGGAATTCAATTAGCCTTGCAAAAAAACCGCTGGCTTGGGATTACAGCGCTGGTTGGCTTTGTGGGGGGCGCATTTCTCATCGCGGGGAAAAAGAAACGGAAATCGTGAGGAGCTAGATTTGTTGTTTGTGAAGCCCCTCAGGTTGTGTGAGGATCTGATGGGGTATTGTTAGCTGCCAGCAGTATCGTTTAATGAGCGGTTCGGGGCATATTCCGAGTGGCCGTAGGAGGGGTCGGTAAATACGCTAATCAGTCTCGCTGCGCTTTCCAGCTTCTCCCTGACGTAACAAAATATCTCCGCGCTTGCCCGCCGCGCGGTGGATGTATTTATTATTTTTCAAGAACATACGCACCGTCTGAATCATTCTATTTCCTCTTTGACAAACACTAGAGCCGGTTGGGGTAAGTCAGATTCCGTGTTAAACTTAAAGATTGCAGAAGATGGATGGTTCACGCATGGAAACCACAAACAATACAACAATGATTGTCGGGTTGGGAAACCCCGGCCTGCAGTACCGCTACACCCGACACAACGCCGGCTTTATGGTCGCGCAGGCGCTGGCGGACAAACTTGAGCTCAAGCTCATGCGGGTAAAATTCCGCTGCCAGATAGGTGATGGCAAACTGGACGGCATCCCGCTGATTATCGCCAAGCCGCTGACCTATATGAACGAATCGGGCAGCGCGGTTTCCTCTCTCCTGCGTTACTTCAAGGTGCCGCTGGAGCGGCTGTTGGTGATCCACGACGACCTGGACCTGCCGTTGGGCGTGCTGCGCCTGCGCCCAGGCGGCGGCAGCGCCGGGCAGCGCGGTATGCAATCCATCACGGAAAAGCTGGGCACCAACGCATTCCCGCGCCTGCGTTTCGGCATCGGCAGGCCGCCTGGCAGAATGGACCCCGCGGACTATGTGCTTGAAAAGTTTGGAACATCCGAGCAGGAATTGCTCAAGATGACGCTGGACCAGGCGACCTCTGCCGCCCTGAGCTTTGTACGTGACGGTCTCGAAAAGGCAATGAATCTATACAATGGTGAAGTCGGCTGACCATCCGCTGTTGAAATACCTGGACGGGCTGAGCGCATATCAGGATCTTCGCGCGCGTCTGGCGGAAAGGCAGTTCCGTGATGCTGAACGTTTTGGAATGGGCTTGCCGCGCGCGTCACGCTTGGCGCTGCTGTCAGCACTGCGCGCGGATTTGGGAGTCCCAATTCTGCTGCTTACCAACCGTGCCGACCGCGCCCTCGGCTTGTTCGATGAGCTGAACTTCTGGCTGGGCAACGAACGGAACTTTTACTTCCCTGAGCCGAACCCTCTTTTCTATGAAGCCCTGCCCTGGTCGGAATCAGCCCGTCGGGAGCGTCTGAACGTCCTCTCGGAACTGGCGAAGTACCTGATTCCCGGCCTTGTTCCAGATGCCGTGCCGCCCGTGGTGGTGGCGCCCATCCGCGCAGTGATGACCCGCACCATTCCCCGGAGGGAATTTCTGCGGAGCACACAGCGCCTAAATCTGGGGGATAAGCGCGATCTGCAGGAGACCATCCAGAGCTGGGTGGGCTTGGGTTACCAGTACAGCAATGTGGTCGTGCAAAGCGGGCAGTTTTCACGCCGGGGCGGCATTCTCGATATCTGGTCGCCATCCGAGAGCTTGCCGGTGCGCATAGAATTTTTTGGGGACGAAATTGACACTTTGCGGCAATTTAACCCTGCCACACAGCGCACAACCGCGCCGCTGCAAAAGACCGTCGTATTCCCGGCTTCCGAGGCGATGCCTTCGGCCGCGGAGAAGCAGGGTATCGCGCTTGCCAATCTGAGCGAATTCTGCCTGCCCGAGATTTATCCGTTTCCCTCCAGTTTGATGGATTATCTGCCGGACAGTGCGCTGGTTTTGCTGGACGGTGAAGAATTTATCACAGCCGCGGTCAACGATATCGAAGAAGAGGCCATCGCGCGCTTTACAACGTTGGTGGAACAAAAAACGCTGCCGGCGGAGTTCCCGCTGCCGTATATCACCTGGTCTGAAATTGAGGATGGTTTTGCCCACAGGCAAGTGCTCGAGCTGGGGCACACCAACGCGGTGGGAGGCACGCCTTTGGCAGCCGCATTTGAACCCGGACCGCGCTTCGCGGGGCGGCTGAAAGACTTTCAAGCCCACCTCCATAACATCGAGCGAAAGGGTCAGGATTGGACGGTAGTCTCGCGCCAGTCTGCCCGTTTGCGCCAGCTCTGGCATGAGAGCAATCCTGAGCTTCCACAGCCTGAAACGGATGCGCGCTTTCTGGAAGGCTCTCTCTCAGGCGGATGGGTGCTGCAGGGGGACGGCGGCAAGGTTCACAATCTTCTGACTGACAGCGAAATCTTCGGGTGGGGTCGCCCGCAGGTCCGCCGGCGCGCGCCAGTCGTCTCTGAAGCGCCGGAACTTGTGTTCGGGGACCTGAAGCCGGGGGATTGGGTGGTGCACGTTGACCACGGCATCGGGCAGTTTGTTGGCTTGCTCAGCCCCACCATCGACGGCGTTCAGCGCGAATACCTGACCATCCAGTACAAGGACAATGACATCCTGTATGTCCCCATCCACCAGGCAGACCGCGTTTCGCGCTATATTGGCGGGGAGGGCGGTCCCCCCAGCATCAGCCGGCTGGGCAGCCCGGAATGGACGCAAACCAAGCAGCGTGTTCGGCGGGCAGTGCAGGAAGTCGCCGCCGAGCTGCTCGACCTGTACGCAAAAAGGCAGGTTGCTGAGGGGTACAGTTTTGGCGCGGACAGCGATTGGCAGCGAGAGCTGGAAGCCAGTTTTCCGTATATCGAAACCCCTGACCAACTAAAGGCGATTGAACAGGTTAAGGCAGATATGGAATCCGCGCGCCCGATGGACCGCCTGTTGTGCGGTGATGTGGGTTACGGTAAGACTGAAGTTGCGCTGCGGGCAGCCTTTAAGGCGGTCGCGGACGGCAAGCAAGTGGCGGTGCTGGTGCCGACTACGGTTTTGGCGCAGCAGCACTACGACACTTTCCGCGAACGGTTGGCAACCTTTCCGGTGAGCGTGGAGATGCTTTCGCGCTTCCGCAGCCAGAAGGAACAAACGGAAATCATAAAACGCCTGGCGAAAAAGCAGGTGGATATTGTCATTGGCACGCACCGCCTGATCTCTGGGGATGTGGCTTTCAACGATTTGGGGCTGGTTATCATTGATGAGGAACAGCGCTTTGGCGTTTCGCACAAGGAGCACCTCAAACGTCTGCGCAACTCCGTGGATGTGCTCACGCTGACAGCCACGCCCATCCCGCGTACGCTTTACATGGCGCTGACTGGCGTGCGCGATATTTCCAATATCAACTCGCCGCCCGAAGAACGACTACCAATTATCACGCACATCGGACCCTACGACCCGAAACTCGTGCGCGAGGCGGTCATCCGCGAGCTGGACCGCGGTGGGCAAGTGTTCTTTGTCCATAATCGGGTGCAGTCCATCCCCGCGGTATTCAACCATCTGCAGAATCTGGTGCCGGAAGCCAGCATCGGGATTGCGCATGGGCAGATGGACGAAGAGCAGCTGGCGGATGTGATGCACGGCTTCACCTCCGGGCAGTTTGATATCCTCCTGTGCACCTCCATCATTGAGTCAGGTTTGGATATTCCCAACGCCAACACGCTAATCATTGACCGGGCGGATACCTTTGGTCTGGCGCAGCTCTACCAACTGCGCGGCAGAGTTGGGCGCGGCGCGCAGCGGGCGTTTGCGTACCTGTTCCGCAGCACGCGCCACCAGCCCACGCCCGAGGGGCAGGAGCGCCTGGAAGTGCTGGCGGATAATTCCCAGCTTGGCGCGGGTTATGCCATTGCCATGCGGGACCTGGAAATGCGCGGAGCCGGCGACCTGCTGGGCACCCGCCAGTCCGGATACATTGCTTCGGTCGGCTTTCAGCTCTATACACGTTTGCTTTCCCAAGCGGTCCGCACCCTGCGGGCAGCCTCCGGTTTGGAAACCGAGCCGGAAAGTGGTCTGCCCTGGTTGGACGCGCCGAACCTCACGATTAACGTTGAGCTGCCTCTCTCCAGCGAAATCCCGGCGGGATACATCCCCGACCAGGAACTGCGCCTGACGCTCTACCGCCGGATTGCCTCGCTGCGCAGCGAGGAAGACCTGGTTTCTACCGAGATTGAATTCGCGGACCGCTTTGGCGAACCCCCGCAGGGCGTGAAAGACCTGTTGTTTCAAATAAAGGTGAAGATTTTGGGCGAGAATGCCGGTTTGGAATCCATCAGCATCATCAATAATCAACTCATCCTCAGTTACCCCCCTTTGCCCAAGGACGCGCGTCAGCGCGGGCTGCGCGAAGTGGACCCCAGCGCCCGGGCAGGGAAAAACGCCTATTGGATAAACCTGGCCGGGCTAAAGAATGAAAGCTGGCAGGAAGTGCTGGTGCGGGTGCTGCGAAAGCTGCAAGACAGCCGGGAATAAGCGTCCGCCCCCTGTGTTATACTGCGAAAACAGATGCAAAACGAAACTCCGCAGAAAATTCGTCTCTACGGTTTTTGGCTGCCCGGGCTGCTTATTGTTGCCGGGCTTGTCCTGATTCTCGCGCAGTTTTTTGGGGACTACACTCTGATTGTGAACAGCGGCAAGCGGGAAGCGCGCGGCCTGGCGTTCACTTCCGGGCAGCTTTTGCGGGCTGCCATGTACAATTTGCAGCCTGAGGATGAAGTTTATCCTGCTCCAGCCAAGCTTAACCTCTCCCAGCGGACGATTGTACTCAACCAGGCGCGTCCGGTCACCATTCAGAGCGGTGAAGCGGAGATAACCCTGTTTTCTGCTGGCGCCATGCCCGCGGACCTGCTAAGGGAGGCTGGCATGGCTTTGTTCCCTGGGGATGTGCTGCTATGGGAAGGGAAACCTCTGAATCCGAACGAACCGCTGCCTTTGGGTGAAGCTTTGACACTGGAGTTCGTTCCTGCCAAAAGGGTAGACCTGCAGTTCGCGAATGAAACGCTCACCTTCTTCACCCAGCAGGAAAGCCTGGGCGAAGCTCTGGATGAAGCCGGTATCCAGCTGCGGCCGGAAGACACACTGTCGCTGGACTTGGAGTCAGCATTGGAAGCTGAGAATCTCGTTTCTGTTCGCCTTGCACGGGATATTTCTGTGCAGGTGGGCAGCCAGCAATTTACCGGCCTCAGCGCGGCTGAAAGTGTGGGCGAGGCGCTGCGCGACCTGGGGCTTCCGCTGCAGAACCTGGATTACGCCCAGCCAGGCGAGAACCAGCCAATTCCTGCAGATGGACAAATTCGGATTGTGCGAGTGAGCGAAGAAATCCTGCTGCAGACTGAAGAAACCGCCTACAACAACAGTTACGCCGATGACCCAAACGCTGAGTTGGATACGATTTCAGTGCTCGTTCCGGGACAAATTGGCTTGGTAGTCACCCGCGAACGCTTGCTGTTTGAGGACGGCATTGAAAAGGCGCGTCGGACGGACGGCCCATGGAAAGCCAGCGATCCATCTGACGGCGTCCTGGGCAGGGGTACCAAGGTGGTCGTCCGCACTGAAACTGTCAACGGCGAGACAATTGAATACTGGCGCAAGGTTAGCGTGTACGCGACCTCATACAAACCCAGCTCGCAGGGGGGCGGCACAGGCACCGCTTCAGGAATTCCGCTGACCAAGGGCATCATCGCCGTGACGCGCGCCTGGTACCTGGGGATGAAGCTGCAGCCAGTTTACGTTCCGGGATACGGGCGCGGCATTATCGCGGATACCGGCGGCGGCATCCCGGGCAGGTATTGGATTGACCTGGGCTTCGATGACGAGAACTACGAGAGCTGGCACTTCTGGACCACGCTGTACTTTCTGACGCCTGTACCAGGCTACATCCCGGTGGTGCTGCCTTGAGCCGCCAATCTTTGAATGTGCCTGCATTACTGCGGGAGTATGGGCTGCAGCCCAAAAAATCCCTCGGTCAGAACTTTCTGGTGGACCCCAACGGACTGGAGAAGGTCATTCAGGCAGCCGGGATTGGCGCGGCCGATACCGTGCTGGAAATTGGCGCGGGCTTGGGCAGTCTGACGCTTCTGCTGGCGCAGTCCGCCCGACGGGTGGTGGCGGTGGAAATTGACCGTAATCTAATTCCCCCGCTCACAAATGTGCTCAGCGCCTGTGAAAACGTACAGATTGTGGAAGGGGATGTGCTGAATCTTCCGCTTGATGAACTGCTTCCGGGCGACGGATACTTGGTCGTGGCGAATATTCCCTACTACATCAGCTCCGCGATAATCCGCCGCCTGTTGGAAGCGGAAAAGCGGCCGGTGCGCATGGTGCTTACTGTGCAGCAGGAAGTCGCGGAGAGAATTTGCGCGAGGGACGGCAAATTGAGCCTGCTGGCGCTTTCTGTCCAGGTGTTCGGCGCCCCGAGAATAGCAGCGCGGATTCCTGCCGGCTGCTTTTACCCCGTCCCTGACGTGGATTCAGCGGTGCTAACCATCGCGCTCTATCCACAACCGCTTATCGCGCTGGACGCGCTCGACGCTTTCTTCAAACTGGCGCACGCTGGCTTCTCACAAAAGCGAAAGACTCTGCGGAACGCGCTTTCTGCCGGTTTGGGGCTGCCTGCTGGCGAAATTGAAAAGCTGCTGGGGACGGCGGAGATTGACCCTCAACGGCGCGCGGAGACGCTCAGCATTGTGGAGTGGGGGCGGCTGGTCGCAGCCTGGACCTTCGAAAAGTAATTTTGTTTGCTTAATGACAAAAAACTGCCCCGTGAGGGGCAGTTTTTTCCTGCAGGGGAAAATTAGACAAGCGCAAGCAGTACGGAAGAGTATTCCCAGGCTGACCGAAAAACGCCAAGGAAAATCGCGATGGGGCAGACGCAGCAGAGCAGCAGTACCAAGATGACAATCAGCACAATCGCCCAAACAGGAAATTTTTTCTTTTCCGGAGAGGCCGCTTGGGCAGTGGTTCCCACCGGGGGAATATCCACGACTACGGATTCGGCTGGTATGGCTGGAGGAACTTCCTGGGGAGCTTCGGTGCCAGGGGTGTAAAGTTCGCCGGACCAACGTCCGGGGTCGTCCGTGGCGGCAGGTTGCGCTGCGCCCCAGCGGTCGGTCTCAGTCGGGACCTCTGGAGGAACTGGCGCGGCGGGAATCTCTTTGCTCCATTCCTCTGCGGAGGCAGAAGGAATCTGCTGCCATTCATCGCCGAAGGATTTCGCGGCTTCTTCTGGCGTTTCTTGTGGGGTGTTATTGGTATTATCGTCCATAGAATCCTCTTTTCTCTGATCTAGACTATTCCAATTATACAGTAAACCGCAATAATGCATCCGCTTTGTCGGGGTGTGAAAGGTTATAATCGTGTAAACGTTTATCTGGAGATGACTATGAAACAATTATTAGAAGAATTCAAAGGTTTCATTACGAAAGGCAACGCTTTGGACCTGGCAATAGGGGTCATCATTGGCGGGGCGTTCGGCTCGGTTGTCAATGGTGTGGTGAACGACCTGCTCATGCCGCCCCTGGGCTTGCTTTTGGGCAATGTTAACTTTTCAGACCTGTACATCCAACTGAACCGTAAGGCGGTGGAATTAGCGCCGCAAACCACCCTGGCAGCCGCCAAAGAGCAGGGCGCGGTCGTGCTGGCTTATGGGAACTTCATCACGACCATCCTGAATTTTGTCATCATCGCTTTCAGCATCTTCCTGCTGGTAAAGGGCATCCAGAAGTTGCGAGACGGGGCTCTCAAGAAGAAAGGCGAAATCGATGAGCCTGCGGAACCGACTGAAAAGCTGTGCCCTTTCTGTCAGACAAGCATCCCGGTAAAAGCAGTGCGCTGCCCGCACTGCACGTCCGAACTGGCAGAATAATTTTCAGGAACAGCGTGGATTAGCTTAACCGAGGCTGCTTTAATGAATCGTGTTTACCTGGGCGATAACCTTCCCATCCTTCGGCGGATGCCGGATGAATCGGTGGATCTGATTTACATCGATCCGCCCTTCAACACCGGCAAAGTTCAGGCGCGCAAGCGCCTAAAAACCGTGCGGGACGAAGCAGGCGACCGGGTCGGCTTTGGGGAAAACAGCTACCGCACCGAAGTCCTTTCTGAGCAGGCCTACGAGGATACGTTTAAAGATTACGAAGCGTTTTTGTTACCGCGGATGCAGGAGGCTCACCGCTTACTCACCGCGCGCGGCAGCCTCTATTTTCATATTGATTACCGCGAAGTGCATTACTGCAAGGTCATGCTTGACCGTATTTTTGGGCGCGACAACTTCCTGAACGAAATCATCTGGGCTTACGATTTCGGCGGGCGCGCGAAAGACAGGTGGCCAGCCAAGCATGACAATATCCTTTTCTACGCAAAGGATGTCCGGGATTACGTTTTTAACCGGGAAGCGATTGACCGCGAGCCGTACATGGCGCCGGGTCTGGTCGGAAAAGAAAAAGCTGAAAAAGGGAAGCTGCCCACCGATACCTGGTGGCATACCATCGTGGGAACAAACAGCCGCGAAAAGACAGGATACCCGACCCAAAAGCCCGTCGCCATACTGGAGCGCATCCTGCGCGCTTCGTCCAATCCTGGCGATGTGGTGCTGGATTTTTTCGCGGGCAGCGGCACCACCGGGCAAGCTTGCCTGAACCTGGGAAGGCGCTTTATCCTGATAGATAACAACCCGCAAGCACTCGAAGCGATGCGCGCGCGCTTCGCGGGCGTTCCTGATATCGAATGGATTTCGGAAGGCGGGCTCTGATGGACTATTCCGAGTTCCCTGTGCTTGATTTTGACCCAGACCGCGAGGCAATTATCTCGCCGCCCAAAAAGGAAATTCCAGGCGGCTTCCCTCAGCGCGCGGTCATTTGCTTTTTCAAGGAAGTCATTGAAAAAGTAGCGCGGGAACACGGCGCCAAAAAGCTTACCAGCATCTCTTCCGAAGGCGGCGAGCATCCCATTTACGAAATCGAACTGAAAGGCGAGCGCTTGGCGTTTTTCTTCCCAGGGGTGGGCGCGCCTTTGGCTGCCGGGCTGATGGATGAGGTCATCGCGTTGGGCGCGCGCGCCTTTATTGGCTGCGGGGGCTGCGGCGTGCTCGATAAGTCCATCGCGGTAGGGCATTTGCTGGTGCCTACCGCGGCTATTCGCGCGGAGGGCACCTCGTACCATTACCTGCCGCCATCCAAAGAAGTGCTGGCGGATGCGGACGCGCTGCTGGCAATTGAGACGACCCTGCAGGAACGAGGCGTCGCTTACCAATTGACCAAAACCTGGACCACGGATGCTTTTTACCGCGAAACGCAGGCAAAAGTGCGCAAATACCGTGCGGATGGCTGCCTGACGGTGGAAATGGAAGCGGCGGCTTTTATGGCTGTCGCTCAGTTCCGTGGGGCGCGCTTTGGCATGCTCCTCTACGGCGGGGACCTTGTCCAGGTGGAAGGTTGGGACCACCGCGGCTGGCACAACCGCGCGGAAATTCGTGAAAATCTTTTCTGGCTGGCTGCCGAAGCCTGCCTGAACCTGGACATTAGCTTTACCGGAGAGAATTATGCCTGATTACAGCGACGCTATCCTTCCACAACTGCTTTCCCGCGAAAATTCACTGCTTGCCGAGGTGGAAGGTCTGGTCTTGCCGGACCAGACCGGGCATTCTCTCTGCAACATCCCTGGGACGGTGAGCAAGCTTTTGGGCGGCCCTGAACTGAGCACCCCCGCGTTGAACCCTGAGATTCTGGAAAAGTTTGACGGGCGCTACCGCAATGTGATTGTGCTGCTGGTGGACGCTCTGGGCTACGACCACTTGCAGCGCTTGATGGCAGAGGGGAAAGCCGATTTCTGGAGAGATAACCTGAGCCGCGCCAGTTTGTTCCCGCTTACCAGTATCTGCCCCAGCACGACAGCCACAGCGCTAACCACGCTCTGGACCGGCGCTGAACCAGCGGAACACGGCTATATAGGCTACGAAATGTGGCTGAAGCGCTACAGCATGGTAATCAACACCATTTTGCACATGCCGGCAGCTTATTTCGGGGATACTGGCAGCCTGACAAAAAGCGGATTTGTCGCCGAAAGCTTTTTGGGTCTCAGGCCGCTTGGCGCGCAGTTCGCTGAAAGAGGGATTGAAAGCCACGCGTTTTTGCCCTATTCCATCGGTGGATCCGGTCTTTCGCGCATGCACCTGGAAAAGACCAACGTGCATGGGTATGTGGCGGAGAGCGACATGTGGGCGAACCTGCGTGATGTCCTTAACACGCCCGCCCGCGGAGCGCGATTTCTCTATGTTTACTGGAGCATCCTGGACACGCTCATCCACCGCTACGGACCCAACGACGAGCGGGTGGACAATCAGTTCTCTGATTTGAGCCGATCGCTCGCGGTCAACCTGCTTGGCGGCTTGGATAAGACCGTCCGGGAAAAAACCTTGTTGCTGCTGACCGCCGATCACGGCGCGATTGCGACACCGATTTACGACCAATTCAACTTGAGTAAGCATCCGGATTTTCTGCGCATGCTGCGGCTGCTGCCGACCTGTGAGACGCGCCTGCCATTCCTGTTCATCAAGCCAGGCTTGGAAGCAGCAGTGCGCGCGTACTTCGGGCACGCCTGGCCTGGGCAATTCACCCTGCTCAGGATGGAAGAAGCGCTCTCCATGCGCTTATTTGGGGCGGGCGCGGAACATCCGGAGCTGCATGATCGCATCGGAGATTTGGTGGCTGTCCCTGCTGGGGACGCGTATTTGTGGTGGCCTGAAAAGCCCAATGTGATGCAAGGCAGGCACGGCGGGCTGCACCGTCTTGAAATGCTGACGCCGCTTTACGCGCTGCCATTGGGCTGAACCCAGCTTACCAATTTTCGGGCAGCGGCCAGGGGATTTCCCGGTATCCGTAGGCATTGACTACCAGGGTTTGCTTGAAGCGGCTTTTCCAGGGAATAAGGGGGGTATAGAGGTGGATATGTCCGTGCAGGTGCAGCTGCGGTTTGAAGGTCTTTATCAGCCAGCGAAACGCCTTGATGCCGCGGTGCGGCAGGTCTTTATCATCCTGGATGCCTTCCGGGGCGCTGTGTGTCACGAATACATCCAAGAAGCGCCCGCGCAGCAGCTTGTTACGCAAAAGTCCTGGAATCAGCCCGAGCACCATCCACCACATGCGCGCCTGGGAGTACTGGTGCGGCTGATGGCTGTAACGCAGGGAGCCTTCAATCCCAGCCAGGATTAAATCCAATTTCTGGTCATACACTACCTTGCGATGCAAGTTTATTGCGCCCCAGGGTTCGTCACGCGTCTCCCCACTGGCTTGGGTCACTTCTGTGACATGATTGCCGTGCACGTAGTACAGCGGGATATCCAACGATGAAAGCACATATTCGAGATAATAGTACGGCAGGTCGCCGCAGCTGATAACCAGGTCGGAATCCTGAAAGCGTTCGCGGATGCGGGTGTTGTACACTGCTGGCAGTTCGACGTCGCTGAGGGCAAGGATTTTCATGAAGAGCGCGTTAACCTTGAGCGACAACGAAAGCGACTGCCAGCCCGCCGTCGTGGGTGATGGAAACTGCCCACTCGGATAAGCCGCGCCCCAGCGAGACGCGCAGCGCCTCGCCGTGCAAACGCAGCTCGGGCTCTCCGCTTTGGGCGTGGATTATCTCAATATCCTGCCAGCTCACGCGCCCAATGCCAGTTCCCAGTGCTTTGGAGGCAGCTTCCTTGGCAGCGAATACCCCTGCCAGAGCATCGCTTTCCACGCCAAGCTGGGCTTGTTCGAGGGGTGTAAACACCCGCTGAATAAAGCGCGCGCGGATAGCCGGGTTAATCGTATCCAGGCGTTCGATTTTTACGACATCCACGCCGCATTTAATCATGAAAGTGAAACCCCTGCGGACGCGATGACCAGGTTATCCGGCTGCCAATATGTCTGCGCCGCGCGCAGGATATCTTCGCGCGTGACGGCAGCAAATTTGGCGGGCAGTTGGCGGATGTAATCGAGACCGTGCTGATAACGTTCCAGGTTCAGCAGCGCGCTGGCGGTGCCGGAATTGGATTCCAGCGAGAGCGGCAGCCGACCGACCAGCGCAGAGCACACATCAGAAAGTTCTTCTTCGCTGACCAGTTCGGTGGTGAAGCGCGCCAGTTCATCCCGGATGAGGGCAATGGCTTTGTCAAGATTTTTGGGGTTTACTCCGGCAGCCACCTGCCAGGTGGTGGGTCCCAGCCCGCTGCCCAGGTCGGATTGCGCGTAGTAAGCAAGGCCGGCTTTTTCCCGTACGCTTTCCCCAATACGGCCCATCATGCCGAACTGACCGAGGATTTCGTTACCCAGCTGTGCCGGCAGGAAATCCGGGCCGGTGGTTTTGGGAGCGAAGGTGCCTAAAACCAGGTCGGTCTGGCTTTTCTCTTGCAGCGTGACGTGTTCCCGGATGATGCCACGCAACGGCTCCACGGGAGGCAGTTCCGGCAGTGCCTGTTGGGATTCATTCACCCAGGCGCCCAGAGTCCGTTCAAACGCTCCAAGGGCTTCTTCCGGCTGAACGCCTCCACAAATCGCGACAACCATGCCTTTGGGACCCAAATACTGTTGATGAAAGGCTTCCAAGTCTTCGCGAGTAATCGCTTGCAAGGTATGCGGAAAGCCCAGGTCCGGGATCGCGTAGGGGTGTGTACGGTAAATGGCGCGGTCAAAAGCCTGGTCCGCCATAGCGGCTGTATCCTGCGCTTGGATAGCCAGGAAAGTTAGAAGCTGCGTTTTGATGCGCTGAAACTGCCTGGCGGGAAAATTGGGTTCGGTAAAAACTTCCTGGATGAGCGCCAGCAGGCGCGGCAGGTCTTCACGCAGGCACTGCGCGGAGAATGTTGTCGCAAGCCCGCCTGCGCCGATGCTGAGAGAAGCGCCCATCGTCTCAATTTCATCGTGCAGTTCGCGAAAGGCGTGCGTACGCGTGCCGGCGGTGAGCATGCTGGTCATGAAATTGGCGATGCCGTACTTCTCTGGCTTTTCAGCCGCGGAGCCTGGCGGCAAATAACCCCGGATGACAACCGCGGGGCTGCTCATGTTCGGGCGCGTCAGCAGGACCGAACCGTTATCAAAGCTCTTTCGGGTGATATCATCCGGACCGGGCAGTGCGGCAGTGGAAAACAGCGCTTCAGTCATTCCCGGGCTCCTCTCCGTTGGGGGTGTAAACCCCAATCACGCGCGCGTCCGGACGCAAGTATTTTCGGGCAGTATTTGCGACCATTTCGGGTGTGACCGCGGCAAGGCGCTCTACATAGCTGGTGAACCAGGAATAATCGGCAAAGCTGTTAGCGTAGCCCATCCAGAAGCCGTGATTGGTGATATTGTCGCTGCTGTACGCGAACAGGGCTTTGGCTTGCTTTACAGCGCGGTCAATTTCCGCCTGGGCAACGGGCTTGGACTGGATCTTTTCTATCTCGTTATCCAGCGCGGAAAGCAGCTTGCGGACGCTGCGGGCAGGGTGTTTGGTAAGGTTGATCGTGAAGGTGCCGGGGTCAGCGCTGGCGTTCAGGCTGCCATTCACGCTCACCGCCAGTTCTTTTTCCACCAGAGCGAGGTACAGGCGGCTGGTGCGGTTGCTGATTCCGCCGCCGCCAAACATATTCAGGCTGGAAGGTCCGGTCAGCAGACTTTCCAAAATGGTGAAGGCAAAAAAATCCTCAGAGTTTCCTTTGGGCGCGCGCCAGGCAATTTCGACGAATGTCGCATCTCCGGGACCGCGCAGGTCCACCCGTTCAAACGTTGGCGGCTCTTCTTCCGGAGCGGGGATGTTCTTATGAATCGGCTGGGATTGGATATTTCCGAAATACCACTGGGTGAGCGAAAGCGCTTGCTGCGGATCGATATCGCCAGCCAGGCACAGCAGCGCGTTGGCAGGTTGGTAGTAATTGCGATAATGCCCAAAGAGGTCGTCTCTGGTGAGCGCCAGGAGGTCTTCTTTAGCGCCGATCACCTCGTTGCGGTAGGGATGTTCCCGGAAGGCGCGCAGTTGCACTGCCTGGTTCAATAAAAAGAGCGGGTCATTTTCCAGACCTTCGCGTTCCGAAAGGATGACTGTCCTTTCGGTTTCCACTTCATCGGGGTCAAACAAACTGCCGCGCATGCGGTCAGCTTCCAGCGCCAGGGCGGTTTCCAACGCGCTGGCAGGCAAAGTCTCAAAATAAGTGGTCCAATCCGCGCTGGTGAAGGCATTCCAATGCCCGCCCAGCCGCGCGATGGCGTGATCCATCCAGGAAGCGCTGCGCTGGGAGGTACCCTTGAACTGCATGTGCTCCACCCAATGGCTGAGTCCGGTTTTGCCGGGAACTTCGTTGCGGGAGCCAATGCCGTACCAAACCCAGCAGCTGACAATAGGAGCAGTGTGAATCTCCCGAATTAGGAGCGTCAGGCCGTTTTCGAGCGTAAATGTGGTAAGTTTTTCATTCATTTTTGAATGGAGGTGGGAGCGAGAATTTTTGAGTGGAAGGGTTCACTGCTGCGGGCGCCTGTAGGGCAGCAGCATGAGAAAGCCAATTCCAATGATGGCCATGCCGATAATCAAACCCTGGGATTGCAGTTTGCCCAGAAACACGTTAGGCATGGGGTTGGTGCCGAAGCCGAACGCGTCCGCCAGGGCGGTAAAAAAACAAATCACGTAACCGGTAGCAATCGTGCGCGTGCCGAAATCAGCCAAAAGGGACTTGGTATTCTTTCCCCACAGGGAAAGCAGCGCAAGCGAGCCGCCCCAGGTAAGCACGCCGAGACCCAAGAGGATGACGATGATTTGCACAAACCCGATCGAAACGCCGCGGTTGAGCCCAAAGACCTCGGGTTTTGCGCCAATGATGAAGATGATGAAACCGATGATTAAGAGCGTGAGACCGAAGCGACCTCGAAAGCGTGGTTTTCCGTCTTGAAATCCGTTAGTTTTTTCAGGGGTCAGCGTGGTGTTAGGAGGGCAGTTTGATTCCAATTTTTATACGGCCTTTCGAGCTTTATTGCGGTAACGCAGATTGTAACACACGCAAAAAGTTACCGTGCGCGATTGATTCAATTTCAAGGTCGGAATAACCCCTGGCGCTCAGAAGCGGAAGAATAAGGGGCAGATCAGCGATAGAATCCAGCTCTTTGGGGGAAGACTGCAGACCGAAGCCTCCGTCAAAATCCGTACCAATACCAACGTGGTTTGCGTCACCGGCAATCTGGCAGATGTAATCCATCTGGTCCGCGAGCATGCTCAGGCTGATGGTCTGCCGCCCACCGCTTTGCGCCCAATCCGCCTGGAGAAAGTTATTGAATGGTACCGCGCCAATGACGACATCCCGCTCTATCATTGCCCGGATCAGGTCGTCGTCCAGCAGGCGGTTGCCGCTGTAACCCCGCACCAGGCGGCTGGCATTGGCGTGGCTGGTAATGATGCTGCCTTCATAACGCTCCAGAGCCTGAAACGCGGCAGCGGCATCCATGTGCGACAGGTCCAGAATAAACCCAAGCTCAGCCATGGCTTCAAGCAAGGCTTTACCTTCGTTGGTCAAAGGACCTGGTTCGCGCGTGCCGCCTGAAAAGCGGGTGCCCGTCCATGCCAACCCGATGATGCGCAAGCCGGCATCCCACCAGCGCGGCAGTTCGTCCAGGCTCAGGATGCCTTCGGCACCTTCCATCAGCGGGATGAGACCCACAGGTAAATATCCCTGGCCGTCTTTTCCCGGCTGGTTTTCCTGCCAGCGCGCCAGATGCGCGTTCAGGTCGCTTTGTGTTCCAATCATTCGGAAGGCATGCGGTTTTAGGTCGCACAGGCGGTGGTAACTGCCGAGTTGGTTCCAGGTTAACTGGTTGGCCTCGCGCGCAGTGGCATATATCTGGTTATCCCTCGCGTCGAGGCTCCCCGGACGGGCAGGGCTGACGAAAAGGGTGCCAAATACCAATGCCACTTTAGCCTGGTTATATTCAGGCCAGCCAAGCATGGTATCGCCGGTGTAAGGTGGAATGGACGTGCCTTGTTCCGCGCGTCGGGTTTGGTAGGCAGAGCGCGAATAGTCCCTGTTAAAACAAGCCATATTCCAGGCTAAATCTTCGTGTGCGTCAATGAACCAGTTCATAGAAAAGAAAAAGCGCCGGAATAAGATGTACTCCGGCGCTGGGGGGTAAAAATATTACGCCTCGGGCTCTTCGGTTTCGGGTGTTTCTTCGGCAGGAGCCTGGGGGATGTCGCCAACAATGTCACCGAGGGTCTCGCCCGCGGATGAACCAGCAACGTCCAGGTCCTGAGCCAACGACTTCCAGTCCTGGTCAGCATATTGGGGAGAATCCACGCGGCGCATGCTCAGGCCGATGCGGTGGTTTTCTTCCTCGATGCGCAAAATGCGCAGCGCGACGCGGTCGCCAACCTTGAGGACTTCCTTGGGATGCTCCACGCGCTTTTCACTCAGCTCGGAGATGTGGATGAGGCCTTCCATATCGCCAGGGATATTGAGTTTGGCAAAGGCGCCAAAATTGGTCAGCCGGGTGATTTCACCTTCCACGAGCTGGCCGACTTTCAGGGCGGTTACCTGGCTGGACCAGGGGTCGTTCTGTAGCTGGCGGATGGACAGCCCAATACGGCGGCGTTCTTTGTCAATGCTGATGATTTTCACTTTGACTTCATCGCCAACCTTGAGCGCTTCGCTAGGGTGGGTGATGCGGTCGTATGAGATTTCAGAGACGTGCACAAGGCCGTCTGCTCCGCCGATGTTGACAAAAGCGCCGAAATCAGCCAGGCTGGTGACGCGTCCGCTGCGGACATCGCCTTCTTTCAAGTTGTCCAGGATTTTCTCGCGGACCATGTCGCGGGTTTCGGTGCTGGCAGCGCGTTCGCTGAGGATCAGGCGATGGCGTTCGCGGTCCACTTCGATGACGCAGCACTGCACTTTTTCGCCAATCATGGCCTTGTACTTCTCTTCGGGAGTTTCGCCTGAGATTTCAGATCTGCGGGTGAGGCTCAACTGGGAAGCAGGGACGAAACCGCGGATCGTGCTCAGGGGCACCAGCAGACCGCCCTTGTTGTAGCCGACAATTTCGGATTCGAAGCTCTGGCCGGACCGTTTCATTTCTTCGGCGTCTAACCAGCTTTGTTCTTCCACAGCACGGATGAAGGAGAGAACCAAGTTACCACTTTGATCTTCCGGGGTAACCACAAAGACCGGGATAGCCTGCCCAACGGTCAGAGTCTCAAGAATGTCAGCCGGAATGGCTTCGTATTCTTTCCCGGTGATGATACCTTCGGACTTGGCGCCAACGCTAACCAGGATCTGGTTTTCACCGATGCTGGCAATGATGCCGTCCCGAATTTCCCCGGCTTTGGGGAAATCAATACTTAGGT
This sequence comes from uncultured Anaerolineaceae bacterium, assembly GCA_964590535.1. Lineage (GTDB taxonomy): Bacteria > Chloroflexota > Anaerolineae > Anaerolineales > Anaerolineaceae > Mesolinea. Next base: position 5,389 of record CAZPWL010000007.1, on the reverse strand, counting down.
TGGATTCGAGCAAATCCCCCATTTGTTCCATGGTTTGAGGTTCGTTCTCTTCCGTATTCTCCTGCTTGCTTACATCGTCATTATCAGTCATGAATTAATAACTCCAGCTTAAAGTTTGGCGTTGATTATAGTAGACAATAAAGTTTTTAGCAACCCTTGGGCGGCTTATCGGCGGGTTTCTTCCAGTTTTGTACGATATTTATCGAAATAGTCCATGAAAACTGAAATTAATCCTCTTTCAAAGGTCCATATTCCCCGAAATCCAACACTTCCCGCGTACCGGTCTGAGGATTGGGCGGTCCGACGATCCCTTTTTCTTCCAAGCGCTCGATGATGCGGGCAGAGCGGGAATATCCGATTCGCAGTTTGCGCTGCAGAAGTGAGACGGATGCCCGGCCTTCATGGCGGATGATGCGAATGACCTCCGATGTAAGCGGGTCCTCATCACTGTCTTTGCTGGTCTCTTCCCACAGCGGCGCCTGAACCTGGTCGTCGACTAATGGCGGCCGGGACTGAGACGCGAACACCGCGATATCCGGACGCTCCTGGCTGGTTTTTTGCTGAGCCTGACTTCTCCAGAATTCGACCAGGCGATTCAGCTCGGCTTCGGAAACATACGTGCCTTGCAGACGCACTGGCGCAGGGGAATCGGGCGCCACAAAGAGCATATCACCCTTGCCGAGCAAACTTTCGGCGCCGGTCTGGTCGATAATAACCCGGCTGTCAGTGCCGGATGCGACCGCAAACGCGATGCGGGCGGGGAAGTTGGCTTTGATGAGACCCGTGATGATATCCACAGACGGGCGCTGGGTAGCAAGAATAAGATGGATGCCTGTGGCGCGCGCAAGCTGGGCAAGGCGGGTCAGCAGTTTTTCGGTTTCGGTTGGCGCCAGCAGCATCAAATCTGCCAGTTCGTCGATTACGACCAGATAAAAAGGCAGGATCTTTGCGCCAGCAGCGCTTTGTTTCGCGTTGTATTCTGTGATGTTGCGCACATTGGATTCCGCGAACATGCGGTAGCGCAAATCCATCTCGCGCTGCATCCATTGCAGCGCGCCGACCACCTTCTCCGCGTCGACGATTACCGGCGCGAGCAAGTGCGGGATGCCGTTGTAACCGGTTAGCTCAACCCGCTTGGGGTCCACCAACACAAAGCGGATTTCGTCGGGGGTGAGTGTCAGTAGATACGACGCCAACATGGCGTTTACGCAAACCGATTTGCCGGAGCCTGTGGTGCCCGCGATGAGCAGATGGGGCATGTCTGCCAGGTCCGTGGTGTAAGGTTGGCCAGATACGTTTTTACCCAGAGGAAATTTGAGCGGATTGGGATTGGTGGCAAAGCCAGGGCTTTCCACAACGTCCTGCATAGAAACGATGGAAGTGCGGTTGTTCGGGACTTCAATCCCGACATAACCCCTTCCGGGGACGGGCGCCTGCACACGGATGCGCGACGCTTTTAGCGCCAGGGCAAGGTCGTCCGAGAGGCTGACAATATTGCTGACGCGCACCCGCTTCTTGCCATTGCGCGACTCCACGAAGTCTGGTTCCACGCCAAACATGGTCACCGCCGGTCCACGCCGGATTTCCACCACGCGCGCGGGGGTGTTGAAGGAACGCAGCGTTTCTTCAATAACGCGCGCGCGATCCTGGTCGTTTTCCTGGTCGGGCGGTTGGACCGCGACGGGAGCAAGCACGTCTTCAAATTCCGGTAAGACCCACGCATGGGTGCCGCTGCTTATGTTGGCGGGAGCCTGGGCTGCATGCGCGGCTGCCCGCTTTGGGGCGGTGGGCGCTGGCTCTGTTTCCTCATCAGGCTCTTCTTCGAAGCTCACATCCGTGAGCCCATTGCGTTTAGCCTGAAGTTCCGCGGCTTTAGCCTTAATGAAGCGGGCAAAGCGGGCTTGATTGTCTTTTAATCGTTTGGCCAACCAGAGCGTGAGGTCGGACATCGAAAAATCCACCAGCAGCACCAGAGAGATGAGCAGCCAGGCGATTAGCCAGATGACGGCTCCGGGCCGGCCAAACCAGCGAATGAGGATGTCCAGAATAAAACGTCCAGCCGCACCGCCTCCGGAAGTGCTGCCCGCGGCGGACTTTTGGCCGATCAGTTGGAACCAGGCCAGCGCGTTAAAAAACGCCAGCACAATACCGATAATCCGCTCACCTGAAAGATCCGGGAATTGGTCCAGTTTACGTAAAAGAAACCAAGCGCCGACCAGGATCAGGATGACTGGAATAGCATACGCACCCCAGCCGCTGGCTTTAAAGAGCGTATCAGACCACCATTTGGAGACAACGCCAGAATCGCCGAGCATCAAGCTCAGCAGCGTAAGCACGCCAATCACAATCATAACGATGCCGGTGATATCGACTCTGCGGTCGGGGGAGATGCTAAAGGATTTTGTTTGTGGTGCGGTCTTGCGAACCGGGGTTCTGGCAGACGCGCGGCGGGTGCTGGTCTTTGGGCTGGTCGTTTTCCTGGAGGCCGACGAAGTCTTGCGCGCCGTGCTTGAGGCTGCGGTGCGCCTTACCGGAGTCTTTGAGCCTGTTTTTTTTGTTTTTGGTTTTGCTTTGGCGCTCGTCGCCATGTTTCCTCCAACCCAGATCTAATACCTGCGATTATAGCATTAGTGTTCTAAACAGGTTTTGCGCGACAGACTCCAATTAGTAGATGTTGCGGGTGTGCGTAAGGCTTGACAAGAGTTGCGTGATTTGGCAAAAATGATATAATCATTGTATACTCATCAATAACAAATCAATCAGAAAGTTTTTGGCTCTTTACTTATTAGAGCGAATCCCTTCCAACATTCGAAATGAAATTATCTCCTAAACTGAAAACTTAAATGACATTTATGTTGCCGTCGATTTTTGCGCGCGGCATGCAAAAAGTCATCATTTCTGCACACTTACATTGAAGGTGAAGATGGATATATTTGAACTTGACACAAAATCACTAAAAGAACTGCGGCGCATGGCGGAAGATATGAACTTTCCAAAGCCGATCCGTCTGAAACGCGAGGGGCTGGTGGTAAAAATCGCCCAGCTTCTGGCGGAGCAGGAAGGCCTGGAAATGCGGGGCGGCGTCCTGGAAATTATGAATGAAGGCATTGGTTTTTTGCGGTCCAATTACCGGATCGGACCGGAAGACGTTTATGTTTCCCAGGCACAGCTGCGCCGTTACGACCTGCGCTCCGGCGACCTGGTCATCGGGCATGTGCGGCCACCCCGCGAGTCGGAACGACACTTTGGACTTCTAAAGGTTGAGTCCATTAATGGGCGCTCGCCGGACGAGGCGCGCAAACGCGTGCGCTTTGAGGCCTTGACGCCCATTTTCCCTGATTTCCGCCTTAATCTGGAGCATGACCCTAAAAACCTTTCCACGCGCATGATTAACCTGATCGCGCCAATTGGCGGCGGTCAGCGCGCGATGATCGTCTCGCCACCGAAGGCTGGCAAGACAACCATCCTGAAAGACATCGCCAACGCGATCGCGGTCAACCACCCGCAAGTCCGCCAGATCATGTCGCTGATTGGTGAACGCCCTGAGGAAGTAACGGACATGGACCGTTCGGTGGAAGCAGAAGTTATCGCCAGCACTTTTGATGAACCGGTCAACGCGCATGTGCGCATGGCGGAAATCGCGCTGGACCGCGCTAAACGCCTGGTGGAAAACGGCCTGGATGTGGTCATTTTGATGGATTCCCTGACGCGCCTGGCGAGGGCGTATAACATGGTTGTCAATCCCTCCGGGCGTACACTTTCCGGCGGTATGGATCCTTCTGCGCTGTATCCGCCAAAACGTTTCTTTGGAGCCGCGCGCAACCTCGAAGACGGCGGCAGCCTGACCATTATCGCAACAGCGATGGTTGACACCGGCTCGCGCCTGGATGATGTGGTTTACGAGGAGTTTAAGGGCACCGGCAATATGGAACTTCACCTCTCCCGCCGCTTGCAGGAGCGCCGGATTTTCCCCGCTATTGATATCGAAAGGTCTTCCACTCGGCGTGAGGAACTCCTGCTCGACCGCGAGACGCTCCAGCGATCCTGGCTGATGCGCCGCATGTACTTGCAGATGGTCGCGAATCCTCCGCAGGGCGCTGGCATGGACACTGCCGTGGCAACTGAAGCAATCCTGCAGCGCATGGAAAAGTCTAAAACGAACGCGGAATTTTTGGAGGCTCTGACCGATAATTAACCGGTTGGATTGTAGTAAAGAGGAAGTATGACAGAACAAAACACAAGCCCAAAAAGGGGCGGCTTGCGCCAGAAAAGCTGGATCTCCTGGATTTTCACGGGGATTATCTGCGCGGGTCTGATTTCTGTACTTGCCTGGCAGCCGAAAATTGCCAGGTCTATGGCGGAACAGAACGTGCTCCAACCCAGCGCTGAGGCGGAAACTATCGAAGGCGTGGAAGGAGCGGCGCTGCAAAGCACCCCTCAGTTCGCTATCGCCCCAACTGAAGCAGCCTTGATTCGGGAGCCCAACCCTTACACCGAAATTGATTCGAGCCTGAGAACCACCGCGCTTGAATATACGGTGACCGAAGGCGATTCAGTTTTCAGCATCGCCCAAAGCTTTGATATCTCACCGGAAACGCTGCTGTGGTCCAATTACGATGTGCTGAGCGATAATCCTCACGAACTATCCATCGGTCAGGTGCTGAAAATCCCTCCGACCGACGGAATCTGGTACAAGTGGACCTCCAAGGACACAATCGAAAAAGTGGCGGCTAAGTTCTCCGTCACCGTGGACGACATTGAGCTCTATGTGGGCAACAATCTGGACCTCAGCAATCCGTTGATTGAGGCTGGACAGTACGTGATGGTACCGGGCGGCTCGCGAGAGTATATGCAGTGGGTCATCCCTGAGATTCCGCGCGGCGCGGCCGGCGTGGCAACGTCGCCATTTTTCCAGTGCGATACCAGCGGGATGTATTACGGCGGCAGCGGGTACTTCATCTGGCCTTCCGCAGTGCATACGATTTCCGGGAACAACTACTGGTCGGGTCATCTGGCTATCGATATCGGCGCGGGGATGGGTTCGCCCATCTACGCAGCGGACAGCGGCGTGGTGGTCTATGCCGGCTGGATGAATGGCGGTTATGGCAACGTGGTCATCATCGACCACAACAACGGCTACGTGACCGTGTACGCCCACCTCAGCGCGATTTACGTCAACTGCGGCAACGCGGCCTCGCAGGGCATGCAGATTGGCTCAGCCGGCAGTACCGGCAATTCGACCGGAGCGCACCTGCACTTTGAGATTCGCTACATGGGCGGGTTTATCAATCCGCTAACGGTACTGCCGTTCGGATGATATAATCATCGCGCGCTCCAGTAGCTCAAATGGACAGAGCAAGGCACTCCTAACGCCTAGGTTGGGGGTTCA
>CAZPWL010000006.1:4085-27751 GCA_964590535.1 uncultured Anaerolineaceae bacterium | reverse complement strand
TCTACGCCGGCATCTTTCAACGTCAACGCGTCCGCGGAGAGAGCTTCTGGTCCGCGCAGGTCCGTAAGGACCACACGCGCGCCCTGACCCACCAGAAACCGCGAAAGCGCCGTGCCTTGCCGGGCGGCTCCGAGAACGATGACCTTCTTATCTGTCCAGTTTTTCATAATCATCCTAAAAAGGTAAGGGCAAAGCCAAGCATGGCTCCGATAAGACCAATCAACCAAAAGCGCATCACGATCTGGTTTTCTTGCCAACCCAGCATCTCAAAGTGGTGGTGGATGGGTGACTTTTTGAACACCCGTTTGCCGTGGGTCAGCTTAAAGTAAGACACCTGGATGATGACGCTGAGTAATTCAGACACAGGAATGATGGCAATGAGCGGAAGGAAAACCCAACGCCCGGTCATCAGTGCCACCACCGCCAGCATCGCGCCCAAAGCCTGCGAGCCGGTATCGCCCATCATCAGTTCCGCCGGCTTCACGTTGAACCACAGGAAGCCCGCCAGGGCGCCGACAATGCAGAAGCAGAAGCGAGCCAGGTATACCTGACCCTGGAAGATGGCAATTATGCCGTACGCGCCGAACATGGTCATGCAAATCATGCCTGCCAGGCCGTCAATGCCGTCGGTAAAGTTCACCGCGTTCGCCATCGCCACGATAATAAATGCCGCGATTGGCAGGTACCACCAGCCTAGGTTCAGCGGAACCTCGGAGCTAGGCCAAAACAGGTTGGGTACAATCAAGAGTTCTTTCAAGCTGTATGCAATCGCGACAGCCACAAGCGCCTGCAGCGTGAATTTGGTGCGGGCGCTCATCCCCAATCCGCGGCGCGGACCGCGAATGCCTTCCCAGTCATCCACCGCGCCAATCAACGCGAAAAGCCAAAGGGTTGCCAGCGGCACGAAGATGGATGAACCGAACAGGCGCGACCCAAACAGCGAGACCGCGTTCAGGATGACGGTCAGAATCGTGATCGGAATCAGGAACATGAAGCCGCCCATGGTCGGGGTGTTCATCTTTGCCAGATGCGATTCAGGGACATCCATGCTGATGATTTTTCCGATTTTGAGGCGCTTTAGCAGCCGGATGAACGGGGATCCCCAAATCACCGTAAGCAAAAAGCTGAAGCCGCTAATGGCTATTGCCAGGGAAGATCCGCGCATCAGGAAATTACCTCCAGACTTGCAACAATCAGGTCCATGCGCATCGCATGCGAACCCTTGATCAAGGCGATATCTTTTGCTTTCAGGGTTTCCTGGAGGTACAGCGCAGCGCTGTTTTGATCCGGAAACCAGTGAATTCTTGCGGGCGAAAAACCGCTCTCGAGCGCGGCTGCTTGCGTCTGCAGACTGCGCTGACCGACCAGGACGATTTCATCCGCGACCTGGGCGGCGCGAATTCCGACCCGCTGGTGCCCGTCTTCCTCATATTGTCCGAGTTCGAGCATATCTCCGAGCACCGCCACTTTCCTGCCGGTCAGATCATCCAGCAAGTTCAGTGCTGCCAGGGTCGAATCCGGGGAGGCATTGTAGGTGTCGTCAATCAACAGCGCGCCGGAAGCGGTTTTGGTCGTGGCGATGCGCAGCTGAAGATTGCTGGTTTTCAGGGCATAGAAAATCCAATCCCAGGAGAAGCCAAGGCTTAGCGCGGCGGCGGCAGAGCGCAGCATCGTGTAGACCGAATGCCGTCCGATAAGCGGGGCGGTCACGTAAAACGCCTCGTCCTGGTGGTGGATGCGGCAGCGTATGCCTTCCAGACCCATGCTTTCAATCTGGTCAGCCCACAGGTCCGCCTGCGGGCACAGACCGTAGGTGAAAACTCGGGCGGAGGTCTTGGCAGCCATAGCCAACACCCGCTCGTCGTCGTAGTTTAGGATGGCAACACCTTCCGGGGCGGGTGGGAGCGCCTGCACCAGTTCGGATTTCCCTTCCGCGATTGCTTCAATAGAGCCGGCGCGCTCAGCGTGCACAGTGCCGATATTCGTCACAATGCCAATCTGAGGGCGGGCGATATCACAAAGTTGTTTTATTTCTCCCGGGACGTAGAAACCCATCTCCAGCACCGCGACCTCGTGCTCACTGTTTAGCTTGAGGAGGGATAGCGGCATGCCAATCTCGTTGTTCATATTGCCCGGGTTTTTGAGGGTTACCAGGCGCTTGGAGAGCACATTGGCGGTGAGTTCTTTTGTGGAGGACTTGCCGACGCTGCCAGTAATGCCAATAACTTTGATGTCAAACTGATTTCGCCAGTAAGACGCCAATTTTTGCAGCGCGAGGAGGGAATTATCGGTCAGCAGGCTGAAAGGTGGATGCTCCGGGAACTGGGGCTCCACCGCGTTCAGGTCGATAATTGGGTAAGCGCTATCAATCCGGTGCTCAAGGATTGCCAGGCTGGCGCCTTTGGCGAACGCGTCATCCACGTAAAGGTGTCCGTCTGTACGTTCTCCGGGCAGCGCAAAAAAGAGCGACGACTCGCTTACCGCGCGGGAGTCAATGAACGCCTCAGGGAGCTTGAAATCAAGCTCCCCGACCCCATGTCCGAGCAGGGCTTTGAGAACATGCTGGAAGGTCAGCATTTTATTTGTCCTCCGCTGAAGCCTGCAGTCGGATCTGGTCGGGTGGGATGTCCATCAGCACAACCAGGTTTTGCACCACCTTTGAGAACACCGGAGCTGCCACTTCCGAGCCCCAGATGCTGATGGTTGGTTTCTCCAACCAGACGTAGACCAGGAATTTTGGATCCTCTGCCGGACCCCAGCCCACGAAGGATGTGTTGGTGACCGAACTGGTGTAACCAAATGGCGTGGGGATTTCCGCGGTGCCGGTCTTGCCGGCAACAGAATAGCCCTCCACCAGCGCGATAGAGGATTCTTCCTCGAGGGAGTCCACCAGCATGCGAGTCAGCGTTTCGGCGGTTTCCGCTTTGATGGGATTACCGACGATGACTGGATTGATGTCGTATTGGTGTCCGTCAATCACGATAGCTTTGACGATATGCGGCGCCATCATGCGTCCTTCATTTGCCACCGCGCCGATTGCCATTGCCATCTGAATCGGGGTGACCGAAATACCCTGACCAAAAGAGTTGGTCGCCAGGTCCACTTCATACCACTGATTGTCACCGGGCAGCTTCAGAGGCCAATGCGATTCACCGCCCAGGTCAATGCCGGTATTGCGGTCAAAGCCAAAGTTCTTGAGATAGGTGTAGAAGCGGTCTGCGCCGAGCTGCGTTGCAATCCAGGACAAACATACGTTCAGGGAGTGCTGCATGCAGCCGGTCATGTCCTGGTCGCCCCAGGCGCCGTAGTTCCAGTTGGTGATGGTGGTTCCGCCAACCATGATAGAGCCTGTATCGGTGAAGATTGTGTCGGGCTTTACTGCGCCGGCATCCAGGGCGGAGGCCATCGTGAGGACTTTAAACACTGAGCCCGGTTCATAAGTCTCGCTGATTGGGCGGTTGAAAGGCGTGCTGCCGGGGAAGACGTCCCCCTGGGTCCAGTAGTAATTGGGATCCATACGGGGGGTGGTTGCCATGGCGATGATGCTGCCATCTTCCGGGTTATAGACCAGGATGGTGCCGGATTCAGCGCCGGACCACTCTATTGCCTCAGCAAGCTGCTGCTCCACCATCGCCTGAATTTCCCGGTCGAACGTCAACACAAGGCTGGCGCCGGGCGGAATGTCATCGACTGAGGTGATTTTTTGCGGGTCGAACGGCGTATAAACCTCTTGCGGCGTCCCGGCCAGCAGGTCATTGTAGGATTCCTCCACACCGTAATAGCCCCTGCCGTCCACCCGATCCAGGAAGGCATAGAAACCGAGCATATTCGCGCCCATGTCGCCTTCGGGGTAGCTGCGCTTGTTATAGGGCGTCCAGATCAGCCCCTCGAGGCTGGGCCGCGTTTCATTTCTCCCAATGGTGCGGTTCTCGTAATCTTCCTCGATGAGTTCAAGTTGGGCGATTTTTTCCTTGTCCACGAAAGAATCGAGCACAATGTAGAGCTTCTCATTGTCAATCGCTTCGGTTTTGGCGTGAACCAATGTGGTGCTGTAATCCAAGCCAAGCACGCTGCTGACTACAGACGCGATTGTTTCCGGTTGGGCGATGCTGCGCAGGTCCAAACCTACTTCGTAAACCGTCTCGTTGCCCGCCAGGAGGCGCCCTTGCGCGTCGTATATGCTGCCGCGTTCAGGGTAGATGGTCTGGGTCACGCCTACCAGGTTTTTACTGTTCTCAAGAATGGTCTGCGCGGCGGGGATGTTCTGGATGCTGACCATCCGAACCCCAACGCCGCCGGCTACCATGGCTATCACTATCAAAATTAAAAGGTAACGCGACCAAGATGTATTGTTCACGGCTGCGCCTCCTGAGTGCTATCCGCGGAACCAGGCAGACTAGCCAATCTGTCAGCCAGCCAATCCCATAGGGAGGCTGTGAATTCAGGCAGAATAGACGGGCTGGGGATTGTATCCACCGCGGGTGCCGGGGCGAGTGAAAAACTTTCCTCGCTGTAACCTGGGACTTCAAGGTACACCGCTTGGGCGGGGTCGCGCAGCACCATGTTGAGAGCCGCGGCTCGTTCTCTCATGACCCTGGCAGAAGACACGTACGCAAGTTGGGAGGCGAGGTCATTGATTTTCAGCTCCAGAGCGCTCACCTTGAATTCCAGGTTCTGGATTCTGCGGCCGGTCACGGCAGCCTTACCACTGAGAGAAAGATACACTCCTGCGATAGCCGCGATGGTTACAAGGATCAACAGAAAAATGCCAATCCACTGGAGCTGCATACGCCAGGGGGCTTGTCGATAGGCTTGGATGATGTTCTTAGTTTTCATAGTTTGTTGGCTGCAGATTCTATGCCACTTCCATTAACTTTTCTGCCACTCTCAGTTTTGCGCTCCGCGCGCGCGGGTTTTCTTTCTTTTCCTGTTCACCGGCTTCAACCGGATGTTGGGTGACAATTCTGATGCTCGCGCGGTGTCCGCAAGTGCAGATTGGCTGTTCGGGCGGACAGACGCAGTCCCTGCTTTCACGCTGAAAGCTTTGCTTGATGATGCGGTCTTCCAGCGAATGAAATGCAATGACAGCTATGCGAGCGTTTGGCTGTAAAAGTGCGATTAACTGCGGAATTGCTTCCGCGATGACCTCCAGCTCATCATTCACTGCGATCCGCAGCGCCTGAAAGGTTCTGGTGGCGGGGTCTTGCGCTTCCTTCGATCTCCCTAAAGCCGAGCGCACCACGCCTGCGAGTTCGGTAGTAGTGCGGAGCGGTCGCGCCTGCACGATTTTCCGGGCGATGCGGCGGGAGAAGCGCTCCTCTCCGTATTTCCAGAGGATGTCCGCCAACTCCCTTTCCTCCAGGTGGTTCACCAGGTCCGCTGCGCTGGGACCTCTGGTTGGGTCAAAACGCATATCCAGCGGTCCTTCCTGCCGGAAGGAAAAGCCGCGGTCGGCTTCATCCAGCTGCATGGAAGACACGCCCAAGTCCAGGAGGATGCCGTCCACCTTTGCCCAGCCGAGCTCCTGAAGGAAGTCTCCGCTGTGCAGGTAGCTGCCCTGTCGGACGGTCGCGCGTTCGCCAAAAGCCTTCAGGCGGTCGCTTGTCAGCGCCACGGCACGGGGGTCCAGGTCTAGGGCAAGCAGTTTGCCACCGGGAGCGCTGGTTTCCAGAATGCCGCTGGAATGACCGCCGGCGCCCGCCGTACAGTCCAGGTAGAGCCCAGGGCTGGCTGGCGCGAGCAGCTTCAGAGTTTCTTGGTAAAGTACAGAACGGTGGTGGGGTGCATCCCCCGTTCCCTGTTCCATCAACGACCTCTGGTCGAGATGTTATAGGCTGCCCAGCGGCTGCTGTTGGTGTCCGCGCCGCCGTTTTTCTGGTTTTCCACCTGCCATAGTTCCATCGCCCAAATTTCAATATTGTCGCCGTTGCCCACTAGTTTGCAGACTGTGCTTATTTGGGCGGCTTCCCGCAGGAAAGCAGGCAGCAGAATGCGACCGGCAGTGTCATAACTGAGTTCGACTGTGTTGGAAAAGAACATGCGGCGCAGGGCGCGGGACTCGGGATCGGTTACTGAAAGCCCATTAATAGTCTCCGCCATGTGCTCGTAAACAGCCCGGGGATATGCGATAAGATTGGAGTCAAAGCCCTTGGTCACGAAGAAACCCTCTGGAGCTTGTTCCCGGAAGTTGGAGGGGACGGTGAGTCTCCCTTTCGCGTCAATGTTGTGATCAAACTGACCTACGAACATAAGTTCTATTTCCTTTTTAATCGCGAAACGCTGGGATATTCCAGCGCTCCAAGTGACACTTTGTGACACTTTATGACATTATTTCCCACATTATAGATGTTTACTTGGGAAAAAGCAAGGGTTTTGGCACACAAATTGCAGATATTTTAAGATTTCATGGCTCAGGAATCGAATCTGAGGCTTTTTTCCCACTTTCTGGGTAACAAGCGCTTTATTAATGGGTTGTGATGACTGTATGACGCCTGGCAGCATTCTTTTTTGGGTTCGTTTTTGTTATATAATGAGGTCTAATGACACCACCCGGAATCCTTAACGACCGCTATCAACTTGTCGAAAGCCTTGGAACAGGGGGCATGGCGCTCGTGTACAAAGCCAAGGACTTGATGCTTGAGCGCTTCGTGGCGGTTAAGGTTCTGCGCGAGGATTTTTCCGTTGATGCAGCCTTCCGAGAGCGCTTTCGGCAAGAAGCCAAGGCCGCGGCCAACCTTTCTCATCCCAACATCGTTACGGTGCACGACTTTGGCCTGGACCAGCGGCACCTTTTTATTGTGATGGAACTGGTTCCAGGTACAGATTTGAAAACCCGCATCCGCGAAAAAGGCCGCTTCGAAGTCCAGGAAGCGCTGGATTTGATGGTCCAGGCTTGCCAGGGAGTCGGTTACGCCCACCGCGCGGGTCTGGTCCACTGCGATATCAAACCCCATAATATGCTGGTCAGCCCCGACGGCCGCCTGAAGGTGACCGATTTTGGGATCGCGCGTGCGCTTGCGACCATTTCCCCGGAAGAGCGCAGTGATGTGGTCTGGGGTTCTCCGCTCTACTTTTCTCCGGAGCAAGCTGCCGGTTTGCCGCCTTCACCAGCTTCAGATGTTTACTCCCTGGGGGTCATCCTGTATGAGATGTTGACTGGTCAGCTGCCTTTTAACTCCCCGGACGCGTCCGAACTGGCGCGTTTACACCGCGAAGTGCAGCCCATTCCGCCGCGCGCGCTCAACCCCGGCATACCTAAAGCGCTTGAGGATATCATCCTGAAGGTGCTTTCCAAGGAACCTGCCGCGCGTTATCGGACCGCTGACCAGTTCGGGCGCCTGTTAGCGGGTTTGCAGGCTCTTAATAATGGCGGCGCGCAAGCCCAACCTGTGCACGCGCAGGCCGCGCCTACTCAGCCATCTGCTCCCGCGCCAATGCCCGCGCAAGCCGCGTTGCCCAGCTTTGAAGCTTCTCCCGAACTCTTGGAGTTGGAGCAGCCCGAGAAGAAAAGCCCGGATTGGGGCACGCTGCTCTTGTGGCTGGTGGCTGGCACGGCCATGTTTGGTCTGATACCCTTCTGGCTGTACGTATACCTGACCCTGAGACCGTGAGGTTTTCCATGCGCGCGACAATCTCCCCTTCTATCCTTTCCGCCAACCTGGCGAACCTCATCCACGATTTGCGTGAGTGTGAAAGCGCTGGAGCCGACAAAATCCACATCGACGTGATGGACGGGCGTTTCGTCCCAAACATCACCTTTGGGCCGGTCATCGTTAAGGCTTGCAAGAAAGCAACTTCGCTGCCGCTGGATGTGCACCTGATGATTGTGGAACCCGAAAAACACCTGGAAGCTTTTGTGGAGGCGGGGGCGGACGCCATCACGGTGCATTACGAAACTTGTCCGCATATCCACCGCACCTTGCAGCGCATTCGCGACCTGGGTGCCGCACCTGGCATCACCTTCAATCCGGCCACGCCGGTGGACGGCCTGCGCTACCTGGCAGGAATGTTTGATCTGGTGTTGATTATGTCGGTCAATCCTGGTTTTGGCGGGCAGAAATTTATACCCTCAGCGCTGGTGAAGGTGCGCGATACGCGCCAATTGCTGCAGGACATTGGCTCAGACGCGGTAATCCAGGTGGATGGCGGCATTGACACGCAAACGATAGCGGCGGTTTATGAAGCAGGCGGCAGGGATTTTGTGGCTGGCACGGCTGTTTTCGGGCACCCCGGTGGGATTAGCGCCGGGATTGCCAGCCTGCGGCAAGCTCTGGTTAAATGAAAAAAGCCGCGAATGCGACTTTTTATCAGATCGTGTGTTAATTAATTATATGCTTTGGTCAGGGTCTTAATACAGCGCGCACAGAGAACTTTGCGAACTTTCTTGCCGTTTTCGAACACTGTGATCCGCTGAAGGTTCGGGCGGAACTCGCGCCGGGTCGCGACAAGAGAGTGGCTGCGATTATGACCGAAACTGGTTGATTTACCACAGTGATCGCACTTTGCCATCTCGATTTCCTTTCATACAGTATAATGTCGAGGTTGGGAAGGATTGACCGACCCAAGCAAGCGTTTATAATAGCACATATCTAAATAAGAATCAAGGCGCGAACAGAGAAGAGAGACTATTAAATATGACAAGTCAGCAAAACCCATTAGGACGAATTTACATTCTCCCTCAGGCGATTAAGTCCGTTGCCCGGCACGCCGCTCTGCAATCTTATGGAGTGATCAGTCTTGCCCCCGCCAATGTAATCGAAGCTGCCGGTCAACTTTTGCGGAAAAACAATTCTTACGGAATCAACGTCACTGCGGACAATGAAGGCCTGTATCTGGATATTAACCTGGTGATTGAATACGGTTTGCGCATCAAGACCGTTACCGATTCAGTCGCGGAAGCAGTGAAATACAACGTCGAAAAAACCATGGGCATCCCGGTTAATCGGGTAAATGTGCACGTTCGCGGCTTGAGAATCAGCAATCCTGATTAGGTATTATCAAATTTTATTATCGAGGTCTTATGAATGGAAAGTCGATAGCCATTCTATCTGAGGCTGAACGGCACCGCCTGGTTCAGTCCCCCTTGGATGGTGAAGGATTAAAGTTATTATTTGAAGCCGGTCTTATCTGGCTGACAACCAACCAACAATACGTTAATTCCCTCAACGTTTTCCCGGTCCCAGATGGCGACACTGGCACCAATATGGTGCTCACCATGCAGGCAGCCTTTGCGGAAGCTGAATCCAAAGCATCCAAAAATGTGGGTGAGATGGCGCATACCTTTGCGCAAGGCGCGTTGATGGGCGCCCGCGGTAACTCAGGTGTCATTCTTTCCCAAATCTGGCGCGGTTTCTCCCGCGCGCTGGACCATTACGACAACATGGACAGCGCGCTGTTCATCCGCGCGCTGCAGGAAGCCCGAAACACAGCTTATAAAGGCGTCGTGCGGCCAGTGGAAGGCACCATCCTTACAGTTATCAAAGACATCACCGCGGCCGTGGAAACCACCACTGCCAGTGAAATAAAATTGAGTGATTTACTGATCACCATCGTCCAAGCCGGAGATGAGAGCGTGAAACGCACGCCTGAACTCCTGCCGATTCTGAAACAGGCTGGGGTCGTTGACTCCGGCGGCACCGGGCTTTTTTACATTTTTGAGGGCATGCTGCGTTTGCTGCAAGGGCAGCCGCTGGATGTATCCACCGCGGTGATTAAACCGCTGTCCGAACTGGAGCTTGCCAACACCCTGGAGACGGTCGAGGAAGGACAGGATTACGAAGTGGTGATTGATTTCACCCCGCATCCGCAATTCTCGCTTGAAAGTTATTACAATGGCTTAAGCGATATCGGCACGAGCATTCAGGTGGGCGAAGGGGACGGCATTTACCGAATGCATATCCACGTCCCGTTGGATAAACGCTATGAACCCATCGCTTATACCGAAGGTTTGGGCATCGTCAAGAAAATCGCGATGGAAAACCTGCAGGACCAGATGAATTCCAAGAAAGAAGATAGCGCGAAGATAAAGTTCGCGCCGATCGCGCCCGGGCAGGTGGCGGTGGTGGCTGTCTCTCCCGGAGAGGGGCTGACCCGAATATTTGCCAGCCTTGGCGCTGCCGCGGTTGTTTCTGGCGGACAAACGATGAACCCGAGCGTAAAAGAAATCGTAGCCGCTTTTGAAAATCTTCCGACTGATAAAATAATTATTCTGCCGAATAATAAAAACATTATCCTGGCAGCGCAAAACGCCGCAAAGGTCAGTGTGAAACAAATCGCGGTGATCCCCACGCGCAACGCACCCCAGGGTTTCGCGGCTATGCTGCGCTTACTCCCTGAAGGAACGCTGTCGGAAAACGAAGAATCCATGAAAGAAGCAATCACCGAAGTGCACACGGGTGAGATTACCACCGCGACGCGCGACGTGACGATTGACGATGTGCATGTTGAGAAAAACAGCGTGATCGCTTTGCTGGATGGTAAGCTCATCATTTCCACGCATTCGATTGATGACGCGCTTGCCCGGCTGCTTTCCACCGCAAAAGTGGAGGATTTCGAGCGGATTACGCTCTTCTACGGGGAGGATATGACCCTCCCGCGCGTTAATCAGATGGTGGATAAAATCCGCGAGACCTACCCGGACCATGAAGTGGAAGTGCACGACGGCGGGCAGCCGTATTACCAACTCATCGTAGCGATTGAATAAAGTCCGAATATTTGAAGAAGCCGGCGTTTGTGCGCCGGTTTTTTTTGTTGGGGGATTGTTTTTCTCTAGGCGCTAAACTTGATTAATACAAAGGCTTTCCAGATCCATAATCGGGTATGATTATCCTCAAGTATGGCGAATATCAGCGAAAAATACGCGAAAATTTTCCAGCTGGAAGCCGCAAAGGGTTACCAGGACAAAGCTGTAATGGGCGGTTTGCAGCGCCTGACCGCTGCCTGGCTCTCAGACGCGCGCGAAGCGGGGCTGCCTGAAAAGTTGATTTCCGATGTTAACAAGAAGCTTGAAAGCTACCACGCGCTAAGCGCGCCCGCGCGCCGGGAAATGCTGTTGGAGATCGGCAGCCTGCTGAAAATCCCAAGCATGCGTGAATTACCCATGCCGCCCAAAGCTGAAAAAGAAGCTGCGCCAGTTTCACCCCAGCAAGCCGAACAAGAAAGCAAGCCTGCGAAGAAAGCTGAAAACCAGGCTTCCCGCAAGCTGAGCAGCGCCGCTTTGCCCGATGCGGGCAGCACCGGTCTGCACGCGCCGGTCTCCAAAATCCGGGGAATTGGCGAGAAGCAGGCCAAAAACCTGGAAAAGCTGAACGTGTTTAGCATCAAGGACCTGCTCTATCTTTTCCCGCGCCGCTATGATGATTATTCGAAATTGAAATCCATCCAACAGCTGCGCTACGGCGAGGAAGTGACCATCCTCGCGAAAGTTGTGGACATGAAGTCCCAGCGAACAGGCAGGGGCAAGCTCATCTCCGAAGTGATTGTCTCGGATGCCACCGGCATGCTGCGGCTGGTTTGGTTTAACAATGCCTATCTTGAGCGCAACCTTAAGGTTGGCATGTTTATCACCATCTCGGGGAAGGTGGAAACCAGCAGCGGCAGACTGGCGATGTTCCATCCGGATTATGAATCCGTGGACCAACAGCAGTTGAACACCAACCGGATTGTGCCGGTTTATCCCCTCAGCAGGCAGATTACTCAGCGCTGGCTGCGCAAGACGCAGTTTAACGTGGTGAAATTCTGGGCAGCCAGAGTTCCGGAATTCCTGCCCGCGGCGGTGCGCGAAAGCGCCCAACTTGTACCTCTGCAGGAAGCGCTGACGCAGATCCACTTCCCGGATACCCAGGAACTTCTGAACTCTGCCCAGCGGCGCTTCGCTTTTGACGAGATTTTCCTGCTGCAGTTGGGCGTAATCCGCCAAAAACGCCAATGGCAGGGTCTGACGGGCACAGCCTATTCGGTGAGTGACGCGTGGCTGGCAGATCGCTTGCGCGGGCTGCCCTACGCGCTGACAAACGCGCAGGTAAAAGCAGTCGCTGAAATCCGTAAAGACCTTGGCAGCCCCCACCCGATGAACCGACTGCTGCAAGGCGACGTGGGCTCAGGGAAGACCATCGTCGCGCTGCTTGGTATGTCCATCGTGATGGAGGGTGGAGCTCAGGCAGCCTTGATGGCACCGACGAGCATCCTGGCGGAACAGCACTACCGCACCATTTCGCGCCTGTTAACCGAACCCGGCTCTGAGCAAGCCGCTCATTTTGCTCCCAACCAGATTCGCCTGCTTACGGGCGATACCAGCACTGCCGACCGCCGCGTAATCCTGAAAGGGCTGCAGTCCGGCGAAGTGAAGCTGTTGATAGGGACGCACGCGTTAATTGAGGACCCGGTTAACTTCCATAACCTGCAAATGATTGTGGTAGATGAGCAGCACCGCTTTGGCGTGCAGCAGCGCGCCGCCCTCCGCGCGAAAGGCGATAACCCGCATCTGTTGGTGATGACCGCCACGCCCATTCCGCGCTCGCTGCAGCTGACCGTATTTGGCGATTTGGATGTGAGCGTGATGGACGAAATGCCCGCCGGCAGGCTGCCGATTCAGACCCGGATTATCTATCCTTACGAACGGCACACGGTTTACGAGCTCATTGAAGAGCAGGTGCAAGCTGGGCATCAGGCATTCATTATTTACCCGCTGGTGGAACAGGGCGAAAACGAAGAGGTCAAGGCCGCGGTGGAGGAACAGCAGCGCTTACAGGCTGAGGCTTTCCCGCATCTGAAAGTCGGCTTGGTACACGGCAGGCTGAAGCCCGCGGACAAGGACGCGGTGATGCTGGCGTTCCGCAACAAGGAGTTCGACATCCTGGTCTCAACCTCGGTGGTGGAAGTTGGGGTGGACATCCCAAACGCGACGATGATGGTGATTGAAGGGGCAAACCGCTTTGGCCTGGCGCAGCTGCACCAATTCCGGGGAAGAGTGGGGCGGGGCGACGCGCAGTCCTTCTGCATCCTGATACCCGACAGCGACAGCGCAGCGGAAAACGAACGCCTGGCGGTCATGACACAGACGAATGACGGATTTGTGTTGGCGGAAAAAGACCTCCAGCAGCGCGGTCCAGGCGACTTTTTGGGAACCAGGCAGGCGGGTTTTGTGGACCTGAAGATGGCGAACCTGGCGGATGTGCGCCTGATTCAGAAAGCCCGCGCAATCGCGGAACAGGTGCTGGAGAAAGATCCAGACCTGGAAGCTGAAGAAAACCAGGCGCTCAAACGCGCAGTGGACAATTTCTGGCCGTCCATGGACGGCAATGGAGATGTGAGCTGATGACAAAAGTATTGTTTCCGGGAACGTTTGACCCCATCCACTACGGGCACATCGATATTGCCAGGCGCGCGGCGCGTCTGTTTGACGAGGTGGTCGTGGCTGTCTATGACCGACCGGTAAAATCGCTGTTGTTCAGTCCGGAGGAACGGATCGCGCTGGTCAGGCGGGCTTTTGATGGATTGCCGAACATAAGCGTGACGGGCTACCAGGTGCTGACGGTGACCTTTGCCCGCCAGATAGGCGCGCAGGCTATCGTGCGGGGGCTGCGCGTTTTCTCGGATTTTGAGTACGAATTTAGAATGGCGCTGGCAAACAAACGCCTTGAACCTGATATAGATGTCATCGCGCTCATCACCACGGAACAAAACACATTTCTCTCGTCCAGCACGGTCAAAGAAATTGCGTCACTGGATGGTGACGTTTCCAGCATGGTGCCGGATTTCGTGCAGGCGGCGCTCAAGGAAAAATTTGACGTTCTGGGGCATAACCAAACGCTGGTACCGGGAACTTCGCTCAAGGACTAAAAACCATGCGTCTGAGCGCAGGAGCGGACGAACAACGAAACAAGCATGGTGCAAGCCAGTCGGCAATCTGAATCAGCTTGCGCATATGCAGATAAT
The DNA here is from genome assembly GCA_964590535.1 of uncultured Anaerolineaceae bacterium. Lineage (GTDB taxonomy): Bacteria > Chloroflexota > Anaerolineae > Anaerolineales > Anaerolineaceae > Mesolinea. The sequence goes on along the minus strand of CAZPWL010000006.1, from coordinate 13,816 downwards.
TAATGATAAACTGAATTAACACGCATTTATCAGCAAACACGGAGACAGACATGGATATCCTTCATCTGGTAGACCGCCTGGAAGAATTGTTCAACAACAGCAGACCCATCCCGCTGAGCCGGAGCGTGGTTGTGGATGAAAATGCCTTTATGGATATCCTCGATCAAATGCGCATTTCTATTCCCGACGACATTAAGAAGTCCCAGCAAATCATCGCGCAAAAAGACCGAATTCTGGCGCAAGCGCAGGAAGAAGCCAACCGCACGCTGGCGCTGGCGCGCGAAAAAAGCGAGAAGATGATTGAGAAAAGTGATGTTTATCTGGCGGCGCAAGCGAAAGCTGAGCAAATTACCGAGCTCGCCCGCCGCGAAGCCGGTCAAACCCAGCTGGACGCGGACCGGTACGTGGTGGAAACTCTGACGAAGCTGGAAGCGGAGATGAACCGCATTATGGCGCAAGTGCGTAATGGGATTAAAACACTTCAGGCAGAGGATCAATCCACTCCGCCTGAAGATACTGATTGAAAGATTAGGCTTGTGTTTGCGGCGCGTCCTGCTGGTCAGACGCGCCTTTTTTCTTTTTTCCGCGGGAAGTTGACGCGCGCGGTTTGCGGCTGATGGGTTTATCCGCCAGAGCGGCTGCCAGAACATCATCCATATGTTCGACAAACACGATATTCACGTTGCTGAGAACCTGTGGGGGCACTTCGCGCAGGTCCTTTTCGTTTTTACGCGGCAATAATATGGTGGTGATGCCGGAACGGTTGGCTGCCAGCACTTTTTCACGCACGCCGCCAACGGGCAGCACCCTTCCGCGCAAAGTAATCTCTCCGGTCATTGCCACATCGTGCCGGACAGGCACAGCCAGGACCGCGGAAGTGAGGGCGGTCGCCAGGGTGATTCCGGCGCTGGGGCCATCCTTGGGGATAGAGCCTTCGGGTACGTGAATGTGAATGTCCATATCATCAAAGAAGTCTATCGGGATCTGAAAGGTCTCTTGTTTGGATTTTAGATATGAGAGGGCTGCCTGAGCGGATTCTTGCATGATTTCACCGATCTGCCCGGTCATTTGCAGGTTGCCTTTACCCTCCATGACCAAAACTTCCACGGGCATGATTTCGCCGCCGTTTTCAGTCCAGGCGATCGCGGTTGCCACGCCAATTTCATCGTTTTGTTCCGCCACCGCCGGAAAAAATTCCGCAGGACCTAGCAATTCCACCACAGTATCCGCACTAATTACTGCCGGAAGGGGTTTGCCTTCGGATTTCATGCGTGCAATCTTCCGCAAGACCGACCCGATTTCACGTTCAAGATTTCGGACGCCGGCTTCATAGGTATAGCCTTCCACCAGGGTTTGCAGCGCTTCGGGCTGGAAGAGGATTTGTTCTTCCTCAAGACCCGTCTCCTCCAACTGCTTCGGAATAAGGAATTGGTTGGCAATGGCGACCTTTTCTTCCAGAATGTAACCTGGAAACTCGATCAGCTCCATCCGGTCCAGTAGCGCTGGTGGGATACTGGACACGGTGTTGGCTGTGGTAATGAACAGAACTTTCGAGAGGTCATACGCGACCTCAAGGTAATGATCAGAAAACGCGAAATTCTGTTCCGGGTCCAAAACCTCCAACAGCGCGGCAGCCGGATCCCCCTGAAAATCAGCGCCGAGCTTGTCAATTTCGTCCAGCATGAAGACAGGGTTGATCGTTTTGGCTTTGCGCATGGTCTGCAGAATGCGTCCGGGCAGGGCGCCGATGTAGGTGCGCCGGTGTCCGCGGATTTCCGCTTCGTCGTGCACGCCACCCAGCGAGACCCGCACGAAGTTGCGCTCCAGCGCGTCGGCGATGGATTTGCCTAACGAGGTTTTACCCGTACCAGGCGGCCCGACGAAACACAGGATTGGCTGCCGGTTGCGTTTTGGCTTCAGGCTGCGCACCGCCAGGTATTCCAGGATACGGTCTTTCGCTTTTTGGAGCCCGAAATGGTTCTTTTCCAGGATGTCCCTGGCGTGGTTGATGTCAAGGTTGTCTTCCGTTTCCTTATCCCAGGGAAGGTCTATCATCCAGTGCAGATAAGTATTGATCAAGCCGTTTTCCGGAGAGAGCGTAGGCGTGTTTTCGAGCCGATCAAGCTCCTTACTCGCAGCTTCCCGAGCCTCCGACGGAAGCGCGATTTTCTCCAGGGCTTCACTTAGCTCCAGATAATCTGGATCGCCTGGTCTGCCTTCATTCAGCTCTCTCTGCAGCGCGGATAGTTGCTCCCGGAGGTAGTTTTCACGCTGGTTTTGATCCAGTTCGGACTGAATGCGGTTTTGGATTTCGGCTTCCAACTCCAGCAACTTGACCTCTTTCATCAGGTTTCGCAGGGCGGCTTCCAAACGAACGACACCGTCAGTTTCCAAAAGGAAAGCCATTCGGTCTTCTTCAGTATGCTCCAGGGTGGAAAGTACCATATCCGCTAGGTCGCCGGGGTCTTCCACACTGCCGACGAACTCCACCACTTCGTCATTCAGAAATTCCACCAATTCGGCGTATCGTTTGAATTTGTCGAAAACGGACCGTCGTAGGGCGGTCAGGGTGTTGGATTTGCGGTGCCGGGTTTTAATGGGAAGGCAGCGCATCATGAGTTGGCTGCCTTCCTGCCAGATATCCACAACCTTCAATCTTCGCCGGGCTTGCAGCAGCACGCTCTGGCGATCAGCGTCCAGATTGATCAAGCTGCCGACGGCGACTTCCAGTCCGATTTCCAGGTACTTTTTTTCGCCCTCTTCCGTGCCTAAGCGATCGATAATATCTTCTTCGACGGAATAGCAGGCGAAGAGTGTCTGGTTGTTTTGATAAGCATCCTGGAGTGTCTTCAGGGTTTCCTGATCCTGGAACAGCGTCAGCGGCATCATCGCGTGCGGAAGCAGCAGCATTTCCTCAAGGTCAATGGCCGGACCGACAAGAAAACCGTCTTTTTCCGGTTTTCTATCCTTGACGTTTTGCAGGTTGCTCAGGCTGGCAAAGCGGGAAATCTGAAACGGGTCATCCCGGTTCATCTGATTAAAAAAGAAAGGGTCGCGATTCACTAGACGTACTCCTCGGCTGTTGACTTCAGGGGTTGAAATTATACTCTGAACTGAGCTGGTTAACTTTGGATTGAAAACCAGATATCTCGCGCCGCTGCGGCAACGAAAACGCTGCCAGCTACGATTATCCCGCAGTCCGTGGCAGCCAACTCCAACGCGCGCGCCATGGCGTCTTCCGCGGGACTGCGCGCCTCCACTGGCAGGCCGTACGGACGAATAAGCTCCATCAGATGGGTCGGGTCAGCGGCACGGGGGTGCGTGGAAAGGGTGGTAATCACGCGTTCCACGCGCGGTAAGATTGCCCCAAACATAGCATCCAGTTCTTTATCCGCGGACGCACCAAAAACCAGCAAGAACTTCTGCCCGGGAAAGTAATCATCCAGGCTCTGCCTCAGGCGGTTCATGGAATCCCCATTATGCGCGGAGTCGACCACCACAGGTGGGTTTTCTCGCAGAACTTCGAAGCGCGCCGGCCACTTTACCTGATGGACGCCTTTTTGGACGTCTGCGCGTGAGAGCGCCAAGCCCTCGTCGCGCACCTGGTCCAGCGCGCCAAGCGCTGTGAGAGTGTTTTGCGCCTGGTGCGCGCCCAATAAGGGCAAATGCAGGCTTAGCTCCGGGTTTGCCAGGGAGCGCGCGCGGCTTGGGCTGCCTCTCCGGACTGAAACGGTCAGCTCCTGACCACCCAAAGAATGGCTGGTGATGCTTAACGCGTAATCCTGTTCCACTCTCCTGAGCGAGGAGCCTCTTTCCGCGGCAATACGCGCCAGTTCCTGCTCGGCTTCGGGGTTCTGCGGGGAGATTACCACCGGCACGCCGGGTTTGATGATGCCGCCTTTTTCGAAGGCGATTTCCGTCAGCGTGTTGCCCAGAATGGCGGTGTGGTCGTAAGAAATGGGGGTGATGACCGAAACCAGGGGAGCGATGATATTTGTGGCATCCAAACGACCGCCCAGTCCCACTTCAATGACGGCAATGTTCACCTTGCTTTCGTAAAAATGCAGGAAAGCCATGGCGGTCATCAACTCAAAAGTGGTTATTTCCGGTACTTGCAACGTCAACGGGCGAATTCGAGCGACCAGCTCCACGAGCGCCTGCCGTTCAATCTGTTTACCGTTTATCTGGATGCGTTCGGTGAATTCCTGCAAATGCGGGGAGGTATACAGTCCGACCTTATATCCCGCGGCACGCAAGGCGGACGCGCACAGCGAGGCGGTGGAGCCCTTGCCTTTGGTGCCTGCCACGTGGATGCTCAGGAACTTTTCTTGCGGGTTGCCCAGCAAGTCCATCATCCGGCGCATCCGGTCCAGCTTGAAAAAGCGGTGGCTGTCGTCCAGGTGCCGCTTCATGCTGAAATCGATGAAGCTGTAAATAAAATCCAGGGATTCCTGGTATGCCTGTTCCAGATTCTCCATACGCAATTTCCCGCGCCTTTATTATATCCTCATGAAAAAATTAACCCGGGATTTCAGTTTGAAACACCGGGTTTAATAGTCAGAAAGTTCCCGGTTTACTTGGCGATAACATCCACCAGCAGGATGTAACCAATGATGGAAAAGCCGTTGCCGCGGAATTCCACCAGCAGACATTCGCGATTGAAGTTGTCGAAGCGGCGTTCCGCCATTGGCAGCAGCGTGACCATCGTTCCCTGCGGAATACGCCCGGTGGCGATGTAGCCTTCATAACAGTCATTGCGGGCATATACCTGCCGTACCGTCTCAACGACCATCACTGGGGTGGGGGTCGCAGTCTTGGTTGGGGTGGGCGAGTAATCCGGCGTGGGAGTCAGCGTCTTTGTCGGTGTCGGGGTAATCGTGGGGGTCAGCGTGATGGTAGGCGTGAAGGTGGCGGTAGGGGTGCGGGCCAGGTTGCGTGCTTCGATGGAATTGCCAATGCTGCGCGTAGCCACGCTAATAAGCAATCCGAGCACGATAACAGCCACTAAGCCTCCCAAAACTGCCACCAGGTAGCTGAGCGAGAGACCGCGCTTGAGAGTAATTACCTGAGGGTCGTTGGGGAAGCGCTTGCGAACGCCGCGGCTGATCAGGAAGGCATTCAGCGCGAAAAAGCGGCTGCCGCTTTTCTGGGCTTCCAGCGCGCGGTTGATGGCGTCCTGATTAGCCTCGATATCAGATTCCAGGCTGCTGATTTCATTTTCGAGGAGCAGACTTTGCGAATCATAGGCATCGAGCTGGCGTAAGAGGTCCAGGTTTTCGCGCGCGCCAGCGATTTTTTGCAGCGCGTTGGCAAGCGTGGGCGCTTCAGCCGCATCTTTGCTTAAGCGTTGGGTGTTATCCAAGAGCGATTGGATGGTGGCGGGAATTAGCAGGTCCAGGCGATTCTGCAGACGGCTTATTTGGGAAATGCTGCCGTACTTCATGCGCAGCCGCTCCAGCTTGCTCTTGGCATCCGCGAGCTTACCGGGCGGTATTTTCCCGCTCAGGCTGACGATGTCGCTGACCTCTTCAAGGAGGGAGATGTCCGCTCGAACTTCTGACGCTTTATCCAGGTATTCCGGGATGGCGACCGCGCTGGCGGCTGTTTGAATTTTGCCGAGCGCTTGCACCAGTTCGCCCTGGGTCAACAGATTGATGCCTTCTTTGTAGACGTCGTAGGCCTGCATCTGGTTTTCAAGGTCATGGCGGAGTTCTTCGCCCTCACGCCAGCGTTTGATGCCGGCGTCCTGCAGATGGTCAAAGGCTTCGTCCAAATAATTCAGCGCCACTTGGTATCTGAAAACGCGGGCAGCGCTCTGGGCTTTGCCGTAGGCTTTACCGGCTTCAGGCGGCAGCGCCACCGAAGGGATGTTGCCAGAGCGTAAAAACTCCTCGGCTTCGGAGTGGTGCTCTTCCGCCCGGGACCAGCCAGGCTCCATTTGCATAACTTTTTCATAAAGCGGGATGGCAGCCTGGTAGTTGCCTTTGTAAAAGAGCTCTTCAGCTTCGTCCATCATCCGTTCCGCTTCCGGGTCATGGCTGGATTGGAAGAATTTGCGCAAAGGGTCCATGCCGGAATCGCCTTGCAAATTGAGGCGCGTGGGCGCGGGCTTGGATGCGAGTGGTTGACTGGGGATCGGTTTTGCCGGAAGCGCTGGAGTTTCAGTTTGCGGGGCTTCTGCCTGGCTGGCTACCCGCCGTCCGCGTTCACGGCGGATTTCTCGCAGCAGACGGTTTGCTTCGTCGATGTCATCCAGGTTCACCTGGTCCGAGATACGGTGGGTGGACAGTGCTTCCAAATACGTGGAGAGCGCGTTTTCAACCTGCAGCAGTTCGTCATCCGCAGGGTTGCTCTTTTTCAGTAAAGTTTTGGCCTGTTCAATGAGGTCGAGAATCATTGGAGGCTCCTTTCAGTTATTGATAGGTACGGTGATTATAGCCGTTTGCTGGCAAGGAACTGCAGCTGCTCGCGCATTTCCGCCGCGCTCAGGAACGCGCCGTCCAGAGCTTTTTCTAGAAAGCGCATCTCTTCCTGATTCAAACGGTTTTGCACATCATAGGAATATGAGGCTTTGAAGTGCCTGGGAGCGCTGGCAATATCTTCCGGACGATTGGGACCAACAGCCACCGAGCCGGGGGCTTGCCGACCGGTGAAAATGTGATGCATGGCGCGGGAACTGAACTGAACCAGGTCAAACTGCAATACTTCGGGTTGTATGTTCTCAGGCTGCCAGTGGCCGATATTCCAATCAATCATGATTACTTTCTGACGGAATTCGTTCCAGTAGTAATGCAGCAACTTATGGTCCAAAAAAGTTGCGCCGCGTTGGTGCGCCTGGGCAAGAATGTCACAAATCTGGATTGAAATATCCAGAACCTGCTTCATGGTGAGGTTTTTCGCGAAATTTCCGCGGGTGTAGCCGGCGTCACAGAGCATATAGAGGTTGTCTTCCCAACGCCGTTCCAGGATGAGAAAGGGCAGCCAGCCGTCTGCCAAGCGTTCGTCCATTTCCTGCAGCAGGTCGCCAGTTTCTTCCGGTTTGAAAAGCGCTAACTTACCGCTGACCTGGACCGCGCTGGCCTTTTGTTCGGCGTCTTTGGATAGTGGCGCCAGTTCTGTAGGCCAGACGCTGCTGGGATCGGGTTTCAGAAAGCCGCCCTGCAGCATGGACGTGAGCCCTTGAATACCGTCCAGACCAGCCAGGATCTTGTACTCTTCCAGGAATAAAGGTTTCGCGTAGGAAATCTTGTCGTGCCGCATCACCTTAAAGGCTGGGTCTCGTTTGTAAGTGCTGCTGCCTGATTCGTCTTTTAACAAGAAGACCCGCGCGCTAGAGCCTGCTGCTTCGGGGATGGCGTAATCATGGTTCCCAGCAGTCAGCCAGGTGTCCAGGGGCTCAGAAAGATACAATCCGTTTTGGGGGTTTAGTTTTTTCTCTATCATTTTTGTCCGTAAGGTCGGGCTATTTTACCATTTTTGTTTGGGGGTTTCGTTGAAGATATCAATATCCTTGGACGCCAGTTCCTGGAACCAGGCTGCCAATGGGTGCACAGCATCGAGTGAATCCAGCAGCACGGTGGCGTTCTTCCATTCGGTTTGTTTCAGCACTTGATTGTACTGCTCCTGCCAAAGGCGGATTCGGGATGTTTTCCGGGAGGGCGGCTCAATCAGGGCGTAAATTTGACCCAGGGCGAACATCATATCCCCTGCGCTGTTCCATGCCAGACGGGAACGGGCAGTTCCAGGCCGGGCGAGCGCGAGTAGCGTGCGGTCCAGGGTCTGCAGGTGGCGCGTAAGTTGCTGCAGCGATTGGTTGATGCCGCTGAAGGCAGGCTGGTTCATCTGTATCAGCCAGCGCAGGGGGCGGGACGGGGTTTGCTGACCTTCCTGCCAGAACGCGAAGAATTCCGTCTGGGCTTCTTCCGCGAGCGCAATCATCTCGCGCACATTTTCCGCGTAAACGCCTGTTTCCTGCAGGCGGCGCCAATACTCCACCAGCCGGGAAAGCGCTTGGATGCAGGCTTTCAGAGACGCGGGCAAGACCTGCGCGCGTCCAAATTCGGCGAGAGCTTCCCAGCGCATCTGCTTTAAAAGGGTCAGGGCAGGCTGGAGGCTCAGCTTCCAGGTTCTTTGAGCATCATGAGCGGCTGATACCAATAGCCAGCTGCCAGCTTCAGCAGGCGGCTCCGCGCCAAGCGCAGTACCTGTGTTGAGTTGGGCTTCTTTCCAACCATTTAGGTAGGAGAGGACTTTTAGGGCTTGTGCTACGTTCTGTTGATCCGCGAGGGGGAAGGCTGCTGCCTCGACTGCCTGGGTTTGGGTGGGCAGCAAACTGAATAGGTTTTCGTAAGACTGGGCTAAGAGGCGGTAAAGCCCATAGAATTCCGGGAAAAGCGGCTTTAGACTTGAAAGCGCTGACAGCAGGTTCTGGTCCTCGCGCAGCGCGTGGTGAAAGCCTGCCAGTCCTTCTTTTTGAGCGGCGCTCATTCTGGTTGAAGCACGTGCGGCAGCCAGGTATTCTATGGTAATTTCGCCGTATTCCAACCAAGGAATCGGCCACTGGTTATTTTCTGCTTGCAGGCGCAATGCCTCCTCATCTGTGGCGCGCGCGAGGGCTTCCGCGCACTGGATCAGGCTGGCAAGCCAGGCAGGTTGGCTTAGATAATTTGCCACATACGGTTTCCGCAAAAGCATGCCGCGCCCGAAATCATTTACAGTCTGTCCAGTTCGAGGTCCGCGGGAAAGCTCGCTCATCCAGGACTGTAAAGCTTCAATTTCGGACGAAATATCCCTGAGGTAAGGCATGCTGGGCTCCAGCAGGAAGAAATTCAGCAGCGCGTCCTGGCATTTTTTCAGCTCGCCTTCCGTCCAGAAGGTCAAAATTTCGCGTGTTTTGGCTAATTCCAGGTTCAGCGCTTGCGGCAGCACCGCTGGAAGGTTCGTCAGGTGCGCGCCAGAGGAGCGCAGAAGGTCGCGCAGTAGCAGGAGCTTATCCCCCAACATTTCGCCCGCGCTCAGCTCCTGCCAGTTAGAGGTAATCATTTCAAGACTGGTGATGAAAGTCTCGAGCGCAGAAATCGCATCCATTTCCGTTGGGTAATCCTGGCGGGTGAGCTGCAGCCGGGCGAGGCTTTCGTCCTGCCAGCCAAGCAGTTGGTCGAAGAGAGTCTCGCGCAGGGAATCGGGGACACCGAACGCGCTGCGCATAGCCAATTGGATGCTGGTGAGGCGCGGTGCATTCTTGGTGCTGGGTCTGGCTCCTTCCAACTCCCAAATTGCGCCAGGCAAGTCATCCGCGATAGTCTTGGAGAGCACAACCGGAAAAGCCGGACGGTCATAGGCATCTTCCAGACTCAACAGATACTCCACGAGCTGCCAGCTCTGGTTTACTTCATCCGGGATATAGTTTCTAAGCAATTCTATGAGCGCAAGCAGCTCGGGGTAGGCTTTGTCTTGCGCGAGGCGCAAGGCAAAGCGCCGGGCGGACTGCAAGGCTGATTGTGCTTGCACTTGCACGCCCAGCTTCACCAGCGCTTGTTTTAATTCCAGAATATCCTGTAATTCTGCCAGACTGCTAATCAGCCGGGAGCTTTTGTCGAATGCCAGCTGATATTCCTTGACGCGCATGGTGAGGTGCACTTCCATGTATTCCACGCGGTGCTGCAACTGAAGAAGCACTTGCGGGGTGAGGATGGAGGCATCTTGCGGCCAGTCAATCTCGCTGATAAGTT
>CAZPWL010000006.1:0-4075 GCA_964590535.1 uncultured Anaerolineaceae bacterium | reverse complement strand
ACGACAACACACTGACTGCCAAATTCACCGGCAATCTCGCTGATAAGTTCCGGCGCAATCTGGTTTAACAGCAAATTACCCTCGCTGATAAATTGTTGGTAATCCAGTCTCACCGGGTGTTGGGGATGCTGCGCTTCAGCCGGGTCAAAGAACAAACCATTGCCCCAGTCGATGAACGAGAGCGTGTTAGTGCTTTCATCCCAAAAGATGTGCTCCATCTTGACGTCATTCCAGGCGATACCCACTTCATGCACGCGAGAGAGCAGGGTAAACAGGCTGGAGAGCACCTTCAGGACGAGCGTCTGCGAAAAGGACGCGTTTTTCTGGAGGAGATTTTTCAGCAAATTGGAAATTGCCACACCGCGTACTTCTTCGCTGATGATAAACAGCGCCGCGGTTCTGGAGGTACCCTCGGGGCTTTGGTCCAGGAGCACTGGTGTGTGCACGGTCAGGTTTTTGCGGCGCGCGTCGAGGCCGTTCAGAGCGGCCAACACTTTGCCTTCGTTTTCAATCTGGACAGCCTGCCGTAGGATCGTTCCCCCGGAAACGTTCTGGACCGGGCGCTTCATCAGCCCGCGGTCGCGACCGAGTTCGGTTTGTACGCGCAGAACTTCGCCAGCATCGCCTTTGCCAACTTGCTCGCGCAGCTGCCAGTGAAATTTGCGTCCAAAAACTGTACTTGCCATTACGACATTATAAACGAGTTGGAATGCGGGAAATTCGCGGGTAAGAGCCCGGATTTTTGGCGCATAAGAACTTACTTGAGCGCTTTGAGCGGTGAGGAATGCTAAATTGAGCAAAAAGGCACGGATTGGATGATGTCCGTGCCTTCCCTTGCAGTTTTTTGGGGGTCGTTTTAGTTTCCGTGCAAAGCGAGGTAGTGCGCTTCCAGTGTCGGGTGGTCGACGAAGCACTGCCAGCGCACGGAATAAACCGCGCTGTGAATGCTGTAATCAGGATTATCAAAGGTGACCACGTAGGGCTCCAGATAATCCAGAACGTGGATCTTGACCAACGCGTCGTCTTCATCTGTCCAGATTTGCTGGTGTTCAGAGGTAATCGTATTAATGTCCACGGTATAGCCTTCACTGGTGTATTGGTCAAAGACAAATTGGACCAGCTGTTTGCGCATGGAAACGCGGTCTACATAACCAAAATTGACATCGAACGCCTCCGGACACAAGAGCATCAACCCGTCTTCGTCCTCGTATTCTCCCATAAGGACTTCCTCATACGCTGTTACCATTTCTCCCAGGCCGTTGAGCCCTGCCTGCGCATCGTCAGCCTGGCTCTGCAAATCCCCTACCTGACCCTCCAGTTCGGTGATTCGCGCAGCCGATTCCGCGGATTGAGCGACCTGAGCCTGTAGCTCACTAATCTGAGCTTTTAACGCCTCTTTTTCGGTTGTGAGCGTTTGTTTCTCAGCTTGAAGGTCCTGCAGGTCCCGCTGCAAGGTGCTCACTTCCACCGCGAATGAGGTCAATGTGGGGGAATAATCCACTTGTGGGGCTTGCGCGGCCTGCGGGAAACAAGCTGATAATGCAAAGATTACGAATACACACAAGATTGGGAGCGTTTTGCGCATGGGTGTCTCCTTATTGATTTGTGAAATGGAAAGCTGATGTTGTTTATTTTACCATTACAATAATTGCGCATGGGGCGCAAACGGGAAAATCAATAGGCGCATTGTGTTTAATCAGCCAGAGAATTCGGTCCTGGAGCTCGAAAACCACTGAATAACTCAAATTAGCCGGAAGCAATCCAGGTTGCACGAAACACCATCCATTCCCTGTGAGGAAACGCCAGCAGAATAATTGCGGATTGATTAACTACGCCAGGCAAACTCTCGCCTGGCGTTTTTTTATTCCACGAAAGAGGTCTTTTGGCGATCTTAGGGGAGCGTGTGCCCAGCGGCGCGGTAAATGCTATACCACTCTTCACGGTTCAAGTAGATTTCTGCGGCCTGCACGCATTCCTTCAACCTGGCAGGGTTCATGGTACCGACAATGGGCTGCATCCTGGCGGGGTGACGGAGAATCCAGGCCAATGCGATCGCGGTGCTGCTTACGCCGTACTGCACGGCGAGCTGGTCAAGGCAGGCGTTCAACTCAGGAAAGGCTGGATTGTTAACAAACGCGCCGCTAAAAAAGCTGTGCTGAAAGGGCGACCATGGCTGGATGGTAATATCGTGAAGCCGGCAGTAATCCAGCACGCTGCCATCCCGGTCCAGGGCGGCATCTTCCTCAGTGTTTACGTGGGTACCGTTGGTAATCATGCCAGCGTGCGCGATGCTGAGCTGAAGCTGGTTTGCGTGCAGCGCTTGGCGAACGCATTTTTTTAGCAGCGCGATTTGAATCGGTTTGTGATTGGAAACGCCAAAGAGGCGCACCTTGCCATTTGATTCCAGAACATCAAATGCTTCCGCGACTTCTTCAGGCTCAACAAGCGCGTCGGGGCGGTGCAGCAGCAGAACATCCAGGTATTCCGTTTGCAAGCGCGCCAGGCAGCCATCCACAGCGGATAGGATGTGTTCTTTTGAGAAATCATACATGCCTTTGCGGATGCCGACCTTGGACTGCAGGATTATGGTTTCGCGCACCGATGGGCTCATGTGAATGGCATTAGCGAAGATTTCTTCGCAGATGCCGCCACCGTAGATATCCGCGTGGTCAAAGAAGTTCGCTCCAAGCGCGAGCGCTGTCTGTACAAACCCTTCTGCTTCGGCGGGTGTAAGCGTTTTGATGCGCATGCAGCCAACACCGACCACCGGTACCTGCAAATCTGAACTGCCAAATTGAATGGTTCGCATGACTTCTCCTGATTATTCGTTTCAATTCTTGCTTAGTTGGTAACTGTACCTGTGATAGCTTTCATCAGGCGCTCGGAATGATGGCTGCTAAAACTCGAACTCTTTGGCGCGGTACTGCAGTGCCTCAGCCAGATGCGTCTGACCAATCTCGGAGCAATCTGCCAGGTCTGCGATGGTGCGCGCAAGCTTGAGCACACGGTGGTAACCGCGGGCGGTCAACTGCAGCTGGCGCATCGCGGTTTGCATCAGAGCCTGGGTTGGGGCATCCAACACGCAAAACCGGCGCAGTTCAGCCGGGCTCATATCCGCGTTGGAGAAAAGCGCTGTGCCCGCAAAACGCTCGCTTTGGCGCTGGCGTGCCAGCTCCACACGCTCACGGATTGCAGCCGAGCCTTCCCCTTGACGGCTGCTGCTGAGCTTCTGATAATCCACCCGGGGCACGTGGATGAGCATATCAATCCGGTCCAGCAGTGGTCCGGATATGCGTTTCTGGTAGGTGGTGATGGCGCCGGGCGCGCAGGTGCACTGCTTGAGAGTGTCACCGTAATAACCGCAGGGGCAGGGGTTCATCGCGCCGATGAGCATGAAATTGGCGGGAAAGGTGAGGGTGCCATTGGCGCGGCTGATGGTGACGCGTTTGTCTTCAATTGGCTGACGCAGTACTTCCAGGATGCGCTGACCAAATTCAGGCAGTTCGTCCAGAAAGAGCACGCCGCGGTGCGCCAGGGAGATTTCCCCCGGGTGAGGCAGGTTTCCCCCGCCTACCAGCCCGGCGTGGCTGATGGTATGGTGTGGGGCGCGGAAGGGGCGGGCTTGCATCAGCGGGGTATCCGCCGGCAGCATATCGCAAATTGAGTAGATACGCGTTACCTCGAGCGCTTCTTCCAGGCTCAGTCCCGGCAAAATTGAGTTTATCGCGCGGGCGAGCAAGGTTTTACCCGCGCCGGGAGGACCCGACATGAGCACATTGTGGTTGCCAGCTGCCGCCACTTCCAAAGCGCGTTTGACGTGCTCCTGCCCTTTGATTTCGCTGAAATCAGTTTCGGAAAGCTGAGGAAGCTGGGGTGTGAAAGGCACAGCAGCAGCTGGAGTAATTGGCTGTTCGCCCGACAGGTGCAGGTACAGCTCCGCGAAGGATGCAACTGGATAGACGGTGATATCTGGAATGAGAGCCGCTTCAGGGGCGTCCTCGGCTGGTACAAAGAGGGACTTAAAGCCGGCTTGCCTGGCAGCGGACGCGACCGCCAGCATCCCGCGCACATGCCG
>CAZPWL010000005.1:0-31709 GCA_964590535.1 uncultured Anaerolineaceae bacterium | reverse complement strand
TAAGCGGAAGCCCTATAACAAATTGTTATGGCTTATCCGCCTGCCAATAACGAAAAACTCTGAAAATGGCCCCAAAAATCTTACAAGCATCTGCCTACTCGCGAGCCAGTTTGGTTTCGTTCCTGAATTCTGCGCCGCTCTCCTATAACAACCTGGATTGGATTTCGAATCGCGATCGACTGGAGGATCCCTATTGCTACCTCTTCACAGAGGACGAGCAAATCCAAGCGCTCATTTCGTGTGAACCCGAAAACCAAATCGCCGCCTGGCTGCGATTTTTCTATTGTCAATCTGATGGCAAACACGCCTGGTATTTCCAAAGCCTGTTGACCCATGCAATTAAGGACCTTAGAGCGTTCGGCGTGCAGGAACTCTACGCGCTATCTTTCAAGTCCTGGCTAGATAAGCTGCTTTCCGACAACGCGTTTACTCCTTTCACCCAAATTATCACTTTACGCCGACCTACCAGTTTAGACCAGAGCACGGAACCCCACCCAGGAGTCATTCTTCGTCCGATGAGTCCGGAAGATCTGCCGGAAACGATAACGCTCGACCACGAAGCCTTCAGCCTACCCTGGCAGCTGAACACGAGATCCCTGCAGGCTGCTTATAGCGCTTGTTCTTACGATACTGTGGCGCTCTCCGAAGGCAGAATCATCGGGTACCAAATGACCGCGTCAAGCTTTGACGCTTCTCACCTGGCACGCCTGGCGGTAAGCCCTCTACACCAGCATCGCGGCGTGGGATCAATGCTGGTGCTGGATACGCTCCGCGAAGCTGCGGAGCGCGGCAGCACGGAGATGACCGTAAACACCCAGGTCGACAACTCCGAATCCTTGAATCTCTACAAACGCCTGGGGTTTCAGCCGGAAGGGAAGCTGATCCCGGTGCTGCAGAAGTCTGTCCCGGAAGCCTAGAAAAGTTCGCTTTACATTTCTCTACGCCTGTGGCAAAATCCACTAACATTTTCTGAGGAGTTTATTATGGCTGGACCACAATCACAAAGAGAAAAATTGCGCGAACAGCGCAAAAAAGCTTCCAACAAAAAGACAGTCACGCTCATGATCGTGCTCGGCGTGATTGCGCTCGTAGTCTTTCTGCTGGTGATGCTTCCAAAATGGACGCTTGATAAAAGTCAGTTGTATCTGCAGGATGGCTTCTCGATTGGAGATCCCAACGCGCCGGTGAAAGTAGAGGAGTATTCTGACTTCCGCTGCAGCCACTGCCAAAACTTCGCGTTGAATTATGAGTCGGACTTCATCGAAAAATATGTGGATACCGGCCAGGTCTACTTCACGTTCCACAACTATGCTTTTCTGGCGGATGATTCAAGAGACGCTGCTGAGGCAACTTACTGCGCCGCGGAACAAAATGCGCTCTGGCAGTACAAAAATCTTTTGTTCACATACTCCACCTATACAGGCGCGTTTGCGGAAAATAACTTGATTGACTACGCCAAACAGTTGGACCTGGACACTGATAAGTTCAGCGCTTGCCTGCAATCCGACGCCAATCTTGCCAAGCTCGATGAAATCATGAGCTATGCCAATTCACTCGGAATAGATTCCACCCCGCAGTTCTCAGTCAACGGCACAATTGTCTACATGAACACGCTGGACGAAACAGTTGACGCAGCGCTGCTAAAATAGCCGACGCCTGCCTGTAAAAAAACGCCGCCTGGAAGAAATCTTTCCAGGCGGTTTTTGTTCGTCAAAAATGGAGAGGTGGGCTTAGTAAGCGATGCCCAACGCGTTCAATCCCAGCACGATTAGCACCGCGAAAACCAGCGCGGGGAGAAAGCTGCCCGTGCGTATCTTCTTGATCTCAAGCAGATTACTGATCGCGATACCTGCCAGGATCACCCCTCCAACCGCGGTCATCTCAGCCACCACTGACGGGTCAAAACCCTGACCCAGCGCCCGGGCGAGCAGACTGATAGCGCCCTGATAAACCAGCACTGGTAAAGCGGAAAAGAGCACACCCACCCCCAACGACGACGCGAACGCCACCGAAGCCAGTCCATCCAGCAGAGATTTAATTGCAAGCATCTGGTAATTTCCACTCAGCCCATCTTGAATGGAACCCAATATAGCCATAGGACCGATACAGAACAGGAGGGACGCGGTCACAAAGCCATTTATAAATCGCTGCGCGTCGGCACTCCCGGAGCTTTCCACCCGGTTAAATTTCGTCTGCAGGATCGCGCCCAGATTTTCGAGGCGCTCCTCAAGCTTCAACCACTCCCCCAGAATAATGCCAAGGATCAGGGCTCCTAACGGGATGAGCATATTTTGGGTCTTAGAAAAAAGATAGACCCCATATGCCAGGGTAAACAAACCCAAACCTGAGACAATCGTCTGACGGAATTTTGGTGGAATTTTGTGCCCGGCAGTGAGCCCGATGAGCCCCCCGATAAGAATGGCCGCGACATTAATCAAAGTGCCAAGCATACGCGTACTCCGCTATGACTAGCTGGATTTCTGCCCGTTTGTTTGGGCGGTAAGAAGTAAGAACAGCAGCGACGAGAGCAGGTTCAGGTAGTTCAGCAATGCTTCGGGAACCTCTGTCCCAAACCCGGACTGCGCCAGTCCGACACATTCACGCTCAGCTCTGCGCACCACCGCCCGGGACAAATCCAGCACGCCTTCCGCGGGCGTCTGGCCTGGATGGATGAACGTGTCAGGCTTTTGGACGCTGAGCTCCAGCTCGGCCAAATGAGCTTCCAGCCAATCAAGCGCCTGTTCCAAGTTTTGGCTGAAGTCCGCCTGTTTCCAACCCGCCAGGCCAGCCATGATCATCCCAAGGTGCTCCTGACAGGTCCCGAGTGCAGCTCTTTCATCTTCGCCAGGTAAAAAAGCCTTTACCAGGCTCAGGCTGGCGCTGGCTTCGTCAATCGCGCCAATCGCGCGCAGGCGGGGATCCGACTTGGAAACATTCTCCTCGTGGATCAGGCTGGTGTAACCTGGTTTGCGGGCTCGCGGTCGGCGGGAAGGCATGTTTAGCGGCCTTCAGCGGCATTCGCCGCCAGTATGAACCATGTATTGAGGTTGTTAAGCCTGTCGCTGACTTCATAAATCGGCCCGATGGTCACATCCAGGATGGTGTTTCGGACGGCGTAATTGTAGACAGGATAGAAAAGCGGCAGAGACGGCAGTTGTTCGTGGAACAAAATCTGAAAGTTTCTGTAAAGCTTTGCCCTCAGGGTGTAGTCGTTCGAAACACGCGCTTGTTCCAGGTACTCACTAGCGGAACGGTTGTTCCACTGAGAATAATTTTGCCCACTTTGTGCCTGGGACTGAGCCCAGAAGGGATAGGGGTCGGGGTCCGGGGTACCGGAGAGGTCAATCTCCACCAATGCGGCATCATAATCACGCGCGTCCAGCTTGGCGACCACTTCGGCATAGGGCATCGAGAGCACATCAACTGCCACACCCACCGATTCCCAACCTTGTTTGATGTACTCCGCAATCTGAGTGTGAAGTTCGTCGTCCGGGCTGAGCAGAACCAAGCGCACTTCAACGCCTTCAGCTGTCACAAGCGTACCCGTTTCGCCGCGCGCAATACCCAGGGCGGCAATTTTCTGCGATGCCAGGTCCGGGTCAAAGGGATAGCTGCCCTGGTCCGCGTAATAAGCCCAACTGCCTGTCAGGATTGGTCCGTGCGCCAAAATCCCCTGACCGGACATGACTTTATCCAGAATTGTCTGTCGGTTTATCGCCAGCATCAACGCCTGGCGAAATTCCGGATCCTGTAGAAAATCCTTGGCTGAGTTGTCAAGATTCAGGAATACCATGCTCAAGCGCGGTTCGCGGGTGGAAAAGAGGTTTAGTCCGGGTTCCGCCAGAACTTCAGGCAAAATGTCGTTGCTTACGCCAGCGAGGCCGTCCACTTCGCCGCCCTGATAGGCGGTCCAGGCTTCACGCATGCTGGGGTAATACTGAAAGACCACTTCGTCAATATACGGTCTGCCGAGGTAATAATCTTCGTTTGGCAGCAGGTCTACCCCGCTGGTCACACCGTCTTTTACCAGAAAACGGCTGAACTTATAAGGTCCGGTGCCGACGGGCGCGGTGTTGAACGGATGGTCAACCAACTCAGCCAGCGTCAGGTTTCCCAGCAAGTGCGAGGGAAGCAGGGGCACGCTAAGATAGTCCAGGAGAGGAGAGAAAGCTTCCGGAAGCGCAAACTCGATAATCGTGTCAGAAAGTGCCGAGACCTGAATCTCTGACCAGAAAGCGCGCAGATCGGCGGGAATTATTTGGCTTTCCTCGCGCAAAAGCCCCATAGTGTAGACGACGTCCTGCGTCGTCACCGGTTGCCCATCATGCCAATACGCGTTGGCGCGCAGGCTGAAGGTAAAGCGGGTGCCGTCACTGGAATAGCTCCAGGTCTCTGCCAGGTCCGGTTGGGGTAAACCGCTGGAATCAAACCTGACAAGCCCATTAAATAGGAGGCGGTCAACGTCTTTGTCCGCCTGGTTGTTCATATCCAGGATGGGATTCAAGCGTGAAAATTGCCCGACCAGAGCTTCGGTATAGATACCGCCGGTCACCGGGTTTGGGGTGCTTTGAACTTCGGGGGAGCTGGAAGTCTGCTGGAAAATCAGCAGCAACCCCACGATTAATCCCGTCAATAAAATAATCAGCAGCTGCCAGCGAAATTTTCTCATAGTTAAAAAAAGACAACCGCCAAGACTGGCGAGTCGTCTTTAACCTCCGTGTGGAATTGTTGAAACGCCGTCAAACCGTAACGAAGCAGGTTATCCGGAAATGAGCACACTGACCAAGGCCAAAACAACAAAGAGGACTGCCAACCCAATCGTCACAAAGAAGAGCACTTTTTCCACACCGCGTCGTTTGGTGTAAACGCCGCCGGAATCGCCGCCAGCAAGACTGCCGAGACCGATGCCTTTACTCTGCAGAAGAATGCTCCCTATAAGGGCAACAGATGTGATCATAATCGCAATATTCAGAAAACTGTTCAATTCAACCTCCGGCAATTAACAAAAAGATTATACCTGAACCGATAAATACGTCAACTCGTTATTATATCAGAAGGCTGCCCAAACGCTGAACAAAAACGATTCAAGGGTTGGGTATCACACGTTAGAGGATATAATCAGACTATTATATCTGAAAGACGCCTGAGCAAATTCATGGAAGAAATTATTGTCGCGCTGCATATGCATACGGTTTACTCGGACGGAACCGGTAAACACGCGGATTTGGCGGCAGCTGGGTTAAAAGCTGGCTTGGACGCAATCCTGATTTCTGACCATAATGTGTGGGTGCAGGGCATGGAAGGCTATCTGCAAAAAGGCAAAAAACGCCTGCTGACCCTCATCGGTGAGGAAGTACACGACCAAACCCTCGCGAAAGGCAAAAACCACCTCTTAATTTTTGGCAATACGCGTGAACTGGCGCGCTTCGCCCCAGATCCGCAGCAGCTCATCAACCAGGCCAATGCTTCGGGCGGCCTCACTTTCATCGCGCACCCGGTTGAAGACGCCCTTCCAGCTTTCGGCGAAGCCGCCTTCAATTGGGAGGACTGGCAGGTAAGCGGCTTCACCGGCATCGAGCTTTGGAACCAGATGAGCGAATTCAAGACCCGAGCCACCAGTCTGCCAAAGACTGTCCTGCATGCTTTTTTTCCGCAGCTGATGACATACCGCCCATTGGACGCCACCCTGAAGCTGTGGGATGAACTCATGCTGAAGCACAACAAACCAGTGGTAGCCGTTGGGGGGGCGGACGCGCATGAGATGCAGATAAGAAAAGGTCCGCTCCATGTCGTCCTCTACCCGTATGAGCTCCAATTCCGTTCGATTACCAACCACCTCCTGCTCCCCAAACCGCTTACGGGAAACCTGACCCAGGATAAAGCCTTGATATACGACGCACTCCGGGCTGGTCATTCCTTCATTGCTTACGACCTGCCGCGTTCCGCAAAAGGGTTCCGCTTCACTGTGAACAACAACGACGGCACGTTCTGGATGGGGGATAGCGTCTCCGCGGAAGCCGGACTCACCTTCCAGGTGCGGCTGCCCGTACGCACCCACGTGCGCCTGCTGCGCAACGGCATTGTGGTAAAAGAACACATAGACCGCGAAGTGCTGACGTACATCACAAAAGAACCCGGAATCTACCGAGCGGAAGTTTACCTGGATTACCTGGGGATGCACCGAGCCTGGATTTTCAGCAATCCGATTTACGCTTTTTGAGGCCTTTTACCCGGTTTTCACGCAAGGGGCATACGCGAGAGCGAGTTCTCGGTCTGGTTAAACAATCCCTAAGAAGCTTCGATGCTTTGTCAACCCGCGCGGGTTCGTTGGTATAATCCTGATAGAAGGGACGGCATATGCTCCTGGAGACGATTGAAAACAAGCTGCGCGCGCTTTTTGAGGGCACTCTGGATCGGATGCTCTACCCTGGCGTTTCCAGCTCTCTCAGCAGCCGCTTGGTAACGCTCATTTCTGAGAAAATTGCCTCCCAAGCGCCAACCACGCGCCGCGCGCCCGACCTTATCGACATCCTGATTTGTCCGGATAAGTGGGACGCCTGGCAAAGCGCCCGACCAGCCCTGGATGACGCTGCCCGGGAGCTGCAAGCTTACTGGACGGAACAGGGTTACACTTTTCTGTTCGACCCACGCATCAAAGTCATCGCTGATCCCGAACTCAACGCTGAAGCGGTCGATATTCACATAGACTACGCTCAAAGCGACACCTTACCCGGGAAAACTGCGCTGCAAATTGTTCCTCACCAGTTGGCTGATGAACTTATCCCACTCAATGCTTATCTGATCATTAACGGCAAAGAACAGGCAGCCCTCGAAAAAGCGGTTATCAATATCGGCAGGCGCTCGAGCAGCGATATTATTCTGACTGACCCGATGATTTCCCGCGACCACATCCAGCTGCGTGCGGAACAAGGCAAGTACCTTATCTTTGACTTGAGTTCCACCGGCGGCACCTTTGTCAATAATCGCCAGGTGCGCTCCGCGGTACTCAAACCCGGGGATGTCATCAGGCTGGGCAAAACGCTGCTGGTCTACAACCAGGAGCTTCCAGGCGCTTCTGAAACCAAAACCACGCTCCTTCAACCCCAAACCAAGCCATGAACGCCGGATTACTGCTGGTACTGCGCATCCTCTTCTTGATCGCCCTCTACGGCTTTCTGGGCTCGAGCCTTTGGGTCATCTGGAAGTCCATCAGCGGCAAAGCGTCGCAAACGGCACAAGAACCTATCCCACCCCTTGGTCTTTCTTCCACAATCATGGAGTCCAACAGCGCGCAGGTTTTTGTAACGCCAAAAGTCACGATCGGTCGAAGCTCCGACTGTGACTTTGTGCTGCCGCACGAAATGGTGTCGTCCACCCACGGCCGCTTTACGTATCACCACCAACAGTGGTGGTACGAAGACCTGAAGTCAACCAACGGATCCTATCTGGAGGACCTGCGCGTTGAAGAACCCGTGGTTGTGAAAGATGGCGATGTTCTTTTTTGCGGAGAACTTGACATCAATATTTCAATCAAACCCCTATCCTGAAGCAAAAAGTGAGGTTAGCATGACTGAAAGCAAAATCGCGTTTGGCATCATCGGAGGCTCCGGTCTGTACGCCGTTGAAGGTCTCGAAAACAAACGAACCGTCATCATCGACACACCCTTCGGGCTTCCATCCTCTCCGATTGTTTTGGGCGAAGTCCACGGGAAACAGCTGGCATTCTTGGCGCGCCACGGGATTGGGCACACCATTTCCCCATCGGAAGTCAACTACCGCGCGAATATTTACGCCCTCAAGCAGCTCGGTGTAACAAAAATCATCAGCGTGAGCGCTTGTGGTTCCCTGCGGGAAGATTTTGCGCCCGGAGATGTCATCATTCCGGACCAGGTATTTGATTTCACGCACAAGCGCGAACGCAGCTTCTTTGGAGAAGGTTTGGTTGTGCATGTTGGCTCAGCGGAACCCTTCTGCCCCACCCTCAGCGCCGCCCTTGCCAAATCGCTCAAAGCGGAAGGCGGCACGGTCCACGAAGGCGGCGCCTATATCACCATCGAAGGTCCGCGCTTCTCCACCAAAGCTGAATCCAACACCTTCCGCGCATGGGGTATGTCTCTGGTCGGCATGACCGCTTCTCCCGAGGTATTTCTGGCGCGTGAAGCCGAAATCTGTTACGCCACCATGGCGCACGTCACGGATTACGACGTCTGGCACACAAGCAAAGAGCCTGTCAGCGTGGAAATGGTTGTGCGCACCCTGGCAAAAAACACCAGTCTTGCGCAGCGCGCGCTCATCCGCCTGGTGGATATTCTGGAACAACCAGACCCGGAAGCTGGCGTCTGTGCTTGCGAAAGCGCTCTGAAAGACGCGCTGATTACCAGCCCGGCGAAAATTAAACCGGAAACCCGGGATAAGCTGCAGCTTTTGATATCCAAATACATAAAGTAACCTTGAGCGAGAAGGTAGTAGGTAAAAGGATCATTTTTCCACTGGCGCCACTGGTGCTGGTTGGTCTTTTTGTCACTTTTTACGCATTTGCGTTGGCGTTAGCGCCGGCAGTACGCACGCACGCCAGCGAGTTTCAGCCGCAGCTGCGCTACCTGCTTCCTTTAGCGGGGTGGGCAGTCGGGATTGCAGCCCTGCAGTTCGCTGCCAACAAACTCTTACCCAGGCATGATCCCACTCTGATTCCACTTGTCGGCGCACTGACAGGCTGGGGCTTGCTGTCCATCTGGCGGCTCTCGCCCGCGCTTGGCATAAAACAATTGCTGTGGTTCCTGGCTGGTGTGGTGTTAGTAATCAGTGGGATGGCGATTCGGGATCTTGTTGCGCATCTCAAACAATACAAGTATGTCTGGCTGGCGCTTGGGCTGCTCCTGGTCGCGCTCACCTTCTTTGTCGGGGTCAATCCCAGCGGCTCGGGCCCGCGGCTGTGGCTGAACCTGTTCGGGGTGTACTTTCAGCCATCAGAGCCGCTCAAGCTGCTGATGCTCGTATATCTGGCTGCATTCTTCGCCGATCAGATCCGGCCAAACGTCTCCATCGTGGCATCCATTCTGCCAACGCTGCTGATGACCGCTCTGGTCGGCCTGCTCCTTGTCAGTCAGCGAGATTTAGGCACCGCCAGCCTTTTTGCAGTTTTATTTGTGTTCATGCTGGCGCTCACCACCCACCGTCGGCGAATCCTCTGGTTGTTTCCTCTGCTCGTCGCGGTCGCCGGCACGGCTGGGTACTTTTTATTTGATATCGTACGCACGCGCGTGGATATCTGGTTGAACCCCTGGCTGCAGCCGGCAGGCGCCTCGTACCAGCTTGTGCAAGCCCAGATTGCCATCGCCTCCGGCGGCCTTATCGGCACAGGACCCGGCCTCGGGAGCCCGCAATTCATTCCGGTCGCGGTTTCTGATTTCATCTTTTCCGCGATCGCGGAAGAAACCGGCTTGCTCGGAACCAGCGCTCTCCTGCTGCTCATCCTTCTGCTGGTCATGCGCGGAGTGGTCATTTCCAGGAACACCAAAAGTACTTTCGGCAGGTACCTGGCATTCGGGATATCCGCTTTCTTCGCGCTGCAGTCATTTCTCATTATCGGCGGCAATATGGGCTTGGTGCCGCTCACCGGCATCACGCTGCCTTTCATCTCTTATGGCGGTTCGAACCTGCTGACCTGTATGGTTTGCGTTCTTCTATTGCTGAGGTTAAGCACCGAACAGGGCAAACGGAAAAGCGCTGAAGGATCCCAAACCACTTACCAGTTTCTCTCCGCTGTTCTGATTCTGCTCTTTGTGTTGCTGCTTGGCAAAAACGCTTTAATTTCCATCTGGAACCGGGAAAGCTTGATTTCAAGACCCGAAAACTTGCGCTGGGCGGTTTACGACCGCTTTTCCCCGCGTGGAAACATCATCACCACCTCAGAAGAACCGCTGGCAGTAACGACAGGGGTATCCGGTGAATACAGCCAAGAGCTGCTCTATCCACCTCTCAGCAGCGTAGTAGGCTACACGAACGGCCTCTATGGACAATCCGGCTTGGAACGCGGGGTCTATTCCTTTTTGCGCGGTTACGGTAAACCCTACTCCGAGGTGTGGAAAAACCAGCTGCTTTACAACCAGCCTCCGGCAGGGTCAGACGTCAAGGTCAACCTGAATCTTTCGCTCCAGCAAGCTGCGGACTCGCTTTTGGAAGGGAAGAAAGGCGCCGTGGTGCTCCTAAACGCCAAAACCGGTGAAATCTACGCGCTCGCCAGCCATCCCTATTTCAATGCCAACACGCTCGCGGATGATTTCGAAACCTTGATGAGCCGCGAGGACGCGCCGATGCTGAACCGAACAACTCAGGCAGCGTATCCCATCGGCACGCTCATTAACCTTCCTGCGCTGGCAGCCTACTGGAAAGACACGCAAATCCGCTATCAGTTCCCGGAGCTTTCTCCGCGTCTTGACACGCCTTGTTACCAGGCGCTGCAGGCTGCAGGCACCCACGTCGATGTGCTGCAGTACGGCTGCGAAAGCGCTTCCGCCGACCTGGTAGATGGGCTCACACCGGAAAACCTGGCTGACATGATGCGCGTGTTGGGATTGTTCAGCGAAGCCGGCATAGCCCTTGAGTCTGCCCCGGCTGCCCCGGACCCAGCTAAAGAGGCGGACTTTGCCGACTGGCTGAAAGTGGCGGCAGACACTAACGTGACCCCACTGCAGATGGCACTTATGGCGAGCACGCTCACCAATAGCGGTTTACAGCCCACCCCAAAAATGGTTAACAGTTATCAATCAGCAAATGGCGCCTGGGTGGCTTTTGGAGGAAATACTTCCGCGGTGGAAGTATTCAGTGCTGACTTAGCCTTTCAATTGCGCAACCAATTCTTGGCGGAATCCCAACCCATTTGGTATCTGAACGGGCACGCCGCGCTTGAAAACGGAGAAATGCTTACCTGGTATATCGGCGGCTCTACCCCACAATGGGTAGGCGTTCCTTTAGCAATCGCGGTCGCGATTGAGGGCAGCGAACCAACTCTTTCCCAACAAATCGGCAGCCAGCTCCTGAACCCGGTTACACCCTGAAGCTTCAGCGCAGAATGCGCAAATAGTGGCGCTTACCGCACTGCAGAACGCAAGCCTGGTCAAGCGTGAGGGTTACATCCCCTACCGTGACCCCGTCAAGCTTGACGCCCTGCTGCTCCACCAAGCGGCGGGCTTGGTTTCGGCTTTGAGCCAGCTTGCTCTTGACCATCACGTCCAGTAAACTTTCCGCGCCTTCAAGCTGATATTCGGGCATCTCATCCGGCGCATCGCCCTTCTGGAACATGGCGATGAACTGATTTTGGGCGACGCTCGCTGCATTCTCGCCGTAAAATACAGAAGTGATGCCGTGCGCCAGTTTCATCTTGGCGTCCCGGGGATGCATGCTGTTGGTTTCCAACCCAGCCAAGAAATGGCTCAGCGCTTCCGGCGTCCAATCCGTCGCCAGGCGGGCGTAAACCGGCATAACCTTGTCCGGTATGCTCATTACCTTTCCGTACATATCCTCAGCGCTGGTGTTCAGCGGGATGTGGTTGCCCAATGATTTGCTCATGCGGACTTCGCCGTCGGTGCCGGGCAGGATACCAAGGATGATGCCGATGTTTGGTTTCTGACCGAAGAAAGTCATCAACTTCCGGGCGGCAGTCATGATATTAAAAAGCTGGTCGGAACCGCCCACCTGCACATCCGCGTTCAAATGGTGCGCGTCGTAACCCTGCATCAGGGAGTAGAAGAACTCATGCAGGTAAATCGGCTCGGCATTATCCCAGCGCTTGCGGAAGTTATCCCGCGTCAGGAATTGCTGCACGGTAAAGTTCGAGGCCAAGCGGAAAAAATCTTCCATCGTCAGCTTGGAAAGCCATTCGGAGTTGTAACGCACCTTGGTTTTCTCGGGGTCAAGCACGCGGAAAGCCTGCTCCGCGTAGGTCTCTGCATTGTGCATGACTTTCTCAATCCCCATCTGGGGTCGCAGTTTGTCTTTATCCGAAGGGTCGCCGATGAGAGAGGTAAAGATACCGATCAGGAAAGTTACCTCGTGCCCAAGCTCCTGAAACTGGCGAAGTTTGCGCATGGTGACGGTGTGCCCAAGGTGCAAATCGGTGGAGGTCGGGTCGTAACCGCAGTAAACCTGCAGCGGGCGTCCTTCACGCTCAGCCTGGATAAGCCGTTCGCGCAGCTCCACCGCCATGGCTTGCTCCACCGCGAGGTCGCCGTAATCAACACCCTGCATCAAGTATTCGACCTGTTCATCTATGTTCATCTTCTGCCTCCATCATGCTCCCGGAAAAGCTTGTGCCCTGTTGGCGCAGCATTTTGCCAGTAATGCTGAATTTTACCGCACTTTAAATGTGCGCGGAAAAGCGCAAAAAAAGCCTCCGGATGATCCGGAGGCTTTGTGTCTGGCAGTCAATTGGTGCTTAGTTTTCAGGGAAGTGGGTTTCATCCTCTGCGCCAGATTCTTCCTGGTCTGGCTGGGGGTTTTCCTCCGCCAAGTCAGTCAGTGGTTCAAACGGGCTCTCCGATTCCTCATCATCCAAAACCTGCTCAGGTTCGCCATTCACCACTTCAGCAAGCTCTGCTTCCAGCCCGGTTTCCTCGACGACTACCGGCTGCATCTCCGAAATGTCGATTCCTTCGGTCTCAAGCTCCTGGATGTCTTTTGGTCGGCGGATGGTGTGCCGGATGACGAGCAGCGCGGCGGAAAGCAGCGCGACAATTCCCATCACGGTCTGGTTGATATTAATACCAGCCACGGGGGAAGGATCCAGCCGCAAGTATTCCAGCGCGAAGCGGATAACCGGGTAGAGCACCAGATAAAGCAGGAAGATATCCCCGCGGTACAGCTTATTTTTATACTTCCGCCCGACAAAGAGCAGAATTCCAGCTGCCAGCAGGTTCAAAACCGATTCATAAAGGAACAGCGGATGGTATTTGGATACCGCTTCGAATCCAGGCAGCCGGTAGGGAGGATCAATCGTGATCGCCCAGGGAAGGTCCGAAGGGCTGCCGTAAAGTTCCTGGTTGATGAAATTGCCCCAACGCCCGATTGCCTGACCAATCAAAAGCCCAGGGCTGATAATATCCGCCCACTCAAGAAACTTTTGTTTGGTTGCCTTGCAATAAATCAGCAGCGCGAGCGCTCCACCGACCACCGCGCCCGGAATTCCCAGCCCGCCGTTCCAGATCATGAGAATTTGCAGTGGGTGTGTAAGGTAGTATTTGGTGGTCAGCCCCATGGCGGCGTTGGAAGCGGAAGGCGTGAATACATGCCAGAGACGGGCGCCGATAATTCCACCTACTAACAGCCAGGGCAAAATATCCCAGACCAGATTGCCATCTTTCCCGCGGCGCTTGGCCTCCACGGTGGCAAGCCAGGCCCCCAAAAGCGCCCCCGCCAGAATAATCAGGGCGTAATAACGAATTGTGAGCGGTCCTATCTGAAATCCTTGCGGCATAATGAAGTCCTTTGCGTTTATTTCCGGCGGAAATTGTCGCCGGCTTGTTTTTTGACATAAATAAGACGTTGAATTGCGGTTGCGTTTCCTAAGACAGCTATTATACCAACAGAATAGAGCGTCAGATTCAAAAGTAGACCTATGATTAAAATGATGTAACGTTCTACGCGCGTCAGCAAGCCAACTTTTCCGTCAAAACCCAGGGCTTCGGCGCGCGCCCGCATGTACGAGACCAGCACTGAACCGGCTGCCGCGGCGTATGTCAGGTAAATACCGGTCGTATTCGCGCTGCGCGTAAAAAAGACCAACACTCCCCCCAAGAGCAGCAGTTCGTCATAGCGGTCAATTACGGAATCCAAAAAACCGCCGAATCGGGTGGGCGTGCCCAACTTGCGCGCCATTGCCCCGTCGACCGCGTCCAGTGGACCCATCAAGGCGGCAGTCAGCCCTCCCCAAACCAGGTGCC
Source organism: uncultured Anaerolineaceae bacterium (assembly GCA_964590535.1). Taxonomy (GTDB): domain Bacteria; phylum Chloroflexota; class Anaerolineae; order Anaerolineales; family Anaerolineaceae; genus Mesolinea. Next base: position 17,772 of record CAZPWL010000005.1, on the reverse strand, counting down.
CGCTGCCAATCAATACCGCCGCGATGATATTCCCACACAAGCCCATCAAGGTGATGTGATTGGGTTGCAGTCTCAAACCAAGCATAAAGCCCGCAATACCGTCCAAAACCTGGCTGAATGTTTTTCTCAGAAATAATTCAAAAGATTTCTTTTCCGTTTTTTGTTCACTCATGCCCGTTCACTCGCAAGTTTAATCATCCGTTTCACCGGACTTCTCATTAGAATCGTCCAGCAGGATTTGACGGTTTTTACCGCCGCTTTGCGCGGGACCAATGATGCCGCGGTTTTCCAGCTCATCGACCAGCCAGGCTGCCCGGGGATAACTGAGGTGCAGCTGTCTCTGCAAGAAAGACGCGCTTGCCCTTTTCGTCCGCCGCAGCACCTCGATAGCCTGCTTAATAATCACATCATCGCTGTCCTCAGAATCTTCACTGACCTGCTGTTCCCAAGGGGAGGCTGGTTGTTCATCCACAACGGGGCTGTCATCCTCCTGGGTGGATTTGCTCTCCGTGCCACCCATTTGCTGCTGCCACCAGGCGATAATGCGCCGGATTTCCCCATCGCTTACGTACACACCTTGCGAACGTTCAAGCTGTCCGGTGAGTGGGTTCAGGTAAAGCATATCCCCTTTACCGAGCAGCGTTTCAGCCCCGGGCGCATCCAGAATTACGCGCGAATCCATCAGGGAAGCCACGGTAAAGGCAATTCTGGCAGGGAAGTTGGCTTTAATGTTCCCAGTGATAACGTCAACACTCGGCCTTTGCGTAGCGACGACCAGATGCATGCCAACCGCGCGCGCTTTTTGCGCCAGACGCACCAAAGCCCGGTCAGTTTCCTCAGGCGCAGCCAACATCAGGTCCGCGAGTTCGTCAATTAGAATTACTACGCGCGGCATCGTCGGCTTTCCGCTGTGCTTCATCCGCGCGTTGTAGGAATCCAGGTTGCGGGAGTGGGCTGCTTCCAGCATTTTATAACGCGCCTCCATTTCACCTACCGCCCACCGCAGCAGGCTGCTGATGCGCTCGAGGTCCGTCTCCACCTGCCCCAACAGATGCGGTAAGCCATTAAAGCGGGTCAACTCCACACGTTTTGGGTCAATCATCACCAGGCGCAAGTCCTCGGGTTTGTTATTCATCACCAGACAGGCCGTCAGCGCGGCGATACAGATGGACTTGCCAGAATTGGTTGTGCCAGCGATCAGTAGATGCGGCATCACAGCCAGGTCAGTGACCATCGGCAGACCAGATACATCTTTTCCAAGCGGGAATGCAAGAGGTGCGTTCACCCGCTGGAACTGCTCCGATTCCAGAATGGGACGCAATTTCACGATCGTGTGCACAGCGTTCGGCACCTCAATCCCCACATAGGATTTCCCAGGAACTGGCGCTTCGATGCGCAGTCGTTCCGCTTTTAGCGCCAGGGCTAAGTCGCGCGAGAGACCAGAAATCTTGGACACCCGAACTTTTTGCCGGTCTTCCGGGCTGCCGTTCTTTTCGATATAGCCAGGCTCCACCGCGAACTGTGTGATTGCCGGACCAACCCGATGCCCGACGACTTTGGCAGGAATGCCAAATTCACCCAGAGTTCTTTCCAATATCGCGGCATTCATCTGAATAGCCGCCTCATTGGTCACCGCGGGTTTCTCCACTTCCAGCAGGGTAAGCGGCGGAAGCACTTCCGACCGCTCAGCCTGAATTTCTGGCTTTGCGTCCTGAACAGGTTCTGTTCGAGTTTTGAGGTAGGTCAAAGGAAGGCTTTCCTGCGTTTTGATTTCCTTTTTCGGAACCTGGCGGGGCTGCCGCACGGGAGGGATATCCGCTGCGCGGGAAGGTCCGGCTACTTCAATGACTGGCGCGGGCAGCTCCGCCACTGATGCGGCTGCGCCAGCCTTTGCGCGCGCCCAGGCTTCCACGCGGCCAAAAAAGTTGAATCCGTAGAGCAAAAAAAGCAGACTGAGCAATCCGAGCAAAAACCCGGCGCCGAAGGCACCAACCAAACCCACCAGCGGGTGCGCCAGTCCCCAACCTGTGCTCCCGCCCAGGCTGGAGCCTGCTTCAATCTCGAGTACAGTTTCTCTGGAAAACGCGGAAAGCGAGCCCAACAGAAATAGCAAGCCAAGTTCTACCAGAACTACCCGCCCAGCAGAAATGGAGCGGCGCTCCCCTTTGCGCCACAAGAGCAAAAGCCAACCGCCTGCCAGCAAAGCAAATGGAATCAAATACCTGCCCAGCCCGAACCATCGTCTGGCCGCCCCAAGGATCAGGTCAAGAATTACCCCTCGCGTAAAGCCCAGCACCGCCAGCAGCAACATCAGGCCAAGCGCCAGCAGCAGCACCCCTACCAGATCCCACCCGATACTGGATGGGTCAAACCAGGATTTTTTCTCAGGTTTTGGCGCAGGGCTCTGGATCTCGGGGGTAGATTGTTTCCTTCCACCGCGCGAGGTGGATGTGGTCTTTTTCGTCTCAGTTGCCTTTGTGTGTGTAGGGCTCACAGTTTAACTCCGGGCAAGAATATCTGCTTTCCGATAGAAAAAGGTTGCAATATCTGTGCCTCAGAGCTGCTCTTCGGGTCCGACGGTCTCTGCGTCCGTTTCAGACTCCGCGTGTTTGTCCTTGCCGGATAATTCAGCTTCCTGGCGCATGACAATTCTGGCAATATTTTCCAATGCGATGCGCTGCTTTCGGTAAAGGTCCGCTTCGGACATTGCCAATTTTCGCGCGACCTCACGGACTTTCTCCCCCTGGATGAATTTTAGGTCGAGAATATTGTACAGGATCCAATCGCTGGTGAATTTCCGATCGCCTTCCGGCTTGCTTTGGTCTATAGCTTGCTTAAGCACAGCCCGCAGCGCGTTGGTTTTGCTCCCATCATAGTTTTCGCTGGTTGTTTCCACCAAGCGAAGGTTTAAGAGAGGGTTGTTTGTCAGTTTTGGTCCGCCCCAGTAATGCGTGAGCGCATCCTTAACCCAGTCCGTAAACTCCCCCGGCACCTGCGAGCCGCCATTGCGGTAGATGCCCTTTTGGTTATAGCTGGAACTGGCAATCAACTCCTGGATGTAATCAACCTCCGGCTGCAGCACGGAAAGCGAGTTGAGTACTTGCAGCTGCAGCGCGCGGTCCTTCAGTGCCAGTGTCGCCCGGTCTGCCAGCAGCCGCACCGCGGCGAGCTGCTCAGGTAAAAACGCGTCTGCCGACCCATCCGGGAACCCGCAAACCCCAAACAACCGGGTTTGCTCAATATCCTGCTGATATGCCAGCGGGATTAGCCGGAACGACCCCAGAGTCACCATCTCCCGGGGGCTTTGCTGTTCAGGCTGCACTGCCCGGATGAGTTCGCTTGTCTCGGGCAGCTTGTCCATGATGTGGCGGTCGCCAGCGTGAATGAAATAGTTTACCGAACCGTTTTCTACCACGGCGATGAATGCCCCACGCACCTGAAGTTGATCGCAGATGGAAGCCGCGATGATTTCCAGGAACTGGTCCAGATCTTTTTCAGTCAGCATGCGCTCTTCCAGGGTGCGGATCAAACTCAGGTCTTCGCGGTCCGCCCCAAAGAAAAGCGTCTTTTCCAGGCGCGGCGCCAGCAGCGTGATGAAGTACTCCAGGATGAGGACTGTACCAACCATCACCACGGGAACATAGGGGATATAGGGGTTTCCCAGCGTTAAGCCGTAGCGACGCACAACCGTAGTCGCGCCGAGCACCATCATCGCCACGAAAGGTCCGCGCATCAGCCAGCGAAATAAACGGCTTTTGATAGCCCGGTCCGTCCAGCTGAGCCCAAAGAAAGACACCACGTAGGCGATAACGACCAGGGATACGCCGGTTAGAACAGCGCCAAGGATGGTAAGCAGCCAGAAAAAATCCGGATTGCGGGCAAAAAGCGCGCTGCCGTGAAAAAGGAAAAGCACGCAGGTCACCGCAGGCGCGCTGGCGCCGATGAAGAGGTAAAAAAGGCGCCGGCGGGTGGTGGTGGTATTGCTGCGGAGGACTGCCCTGGCAAGGTTGTAGAAGGACAACGCGAGGACCCCGAGATAGTACCCACCGAACGCCACCGAAACAGGTCCAGTTATCAGATATGCAACGGGATTAGCGTCGGGGGCGATGGCGCCCACAGTAATCCGGAGCGGGATGAGCACCGCCCACACCAGCGAAATCAGCATAAATACCCGGACGAGCAGCGTGCGCCTGCCGCGGCTGGGTCGCCCGGTAATGGTCAGCAAGGCATCCGAAAAGTAGAAGTACGCCGCTGGTAGAAAAGCCATAGCCGACCAACGGAGCTGCAGCCAGGCTTGGATAATCGCAGGGCTGTTGGAGATATTTGCAATCGTGTCGCTGCTGAAAACAATCGCGACCAGCGCCAGAATTATCACGAAGGTTCTGGCGATATTGTCGCGGAAGTCGAAGCTCAGCGCATACATTGCCAGCGCGATGGCAGTGATGGCCACGCCAGCATTCAGGATCTCGGCGATAATTTTTAATACGCCAGTTAACGAAAGCATCGTAGCGGCAGAAAAGAGTGATAAATTCATCAGCTGATCGGTTTGTCGAAGAACAAAGCGGTATCGTGATTAGGGAAGTACTGATCGAGATATCCACACATCTGATATCCAAGTTTCTTAACCATCTGGACGGCTGGGTCGTTGCGCATTTGGATTTCCATCAGCAGCCGCTGGGCTTTCTGGTCGTGCGCCCAGCCCTCGCAGGCCAATAGGATGCCACTTCCAACACCCTTCCGGCGCATGACCGGGGTGACAACCAAATCGGTGACGCGCGCGGTATCCTTAATACGACCCATCTCAAGCGCCACGTAAGCGATAACTTCGCCAAGGACCAACCCGACAAATATCGCGCTGGCTTCGCCCCAGGAATTAATTAATGCTGTTTCGTCCCTTGGATACTTGATGTTGACCGCGCGGGGTAAATAGACACGTTGAAAACTGTGTGTAAAAATGCCTTTTTCGTTGGTCAGCTCCAATTTGTAGGCGTATTCGCTGCTCGAATGGTGGTTTAACCCAAGCATACAGTCCAGATCTGCTTGTTTAGCTGCTCTAATCTCCAATTCAGCCATGATATCCTGTTCCCTTTATTCCTGCGGCGCGCTGACCTTTACCATGATGACGCAAGCCTCTGTTCTAACGCCCTGGTTGTCCAGGGCGACCAATCTGAGCAAATAATCACCTGGTTCAAGGTTCGTCGTGTACCAGCAGCCCAAACTAGCCTGAGTGCGCATCCCACTGCCGGCCGCGATCGTCTGCCAGTTGGGCTGCCCCATCACTGAATACTCATATTCGTAAGAGCCGAAGTTTGGCGTATTTACCGACCCGGTCAGTTCTACTACACCGCTGACCTCGTCTCCATGCATGGGCTCTGAAATCTCCAACACATCCGCCACGCAGTTGCTGTCAATCCCTTCGATTTGCGCCTGCGGGTACAGCGTTGGGGTCGGCGTGGCATCCGTTGGCACTGGACCTGCCGGCAAGGTTGTCGTTGGCGTCGTCAGCACGGCGATGGTGGGGGTCGCGTAGAGGGGCTGCTGTGCCAGCTCCCCAGCCAAAAACGTGGCCACAATAAACTCGCCCACAGCCAACAAAGCCACCAAAATCATTACAGTTGCTGCAGAAACAACCTTAGTCTGTGCTGCTTCCCGCTCCAAACCAAAAACGGAGCTTTTGCGTTCGTCCAACGCAAGCGCGATTCTGCGGAGGTAAATCACCGCAACAACGCCCAGAATCAGGTATATCGGGACCTCCAGGTCCGCGAGGAATTTTACGATTGCATCCATTTACACAACTGACAACAAGGATGGCGCGATATTAGACCAAATAGTCCCAGGGCTATAATTTCGCAAGCACGCCTTTGATGAGTTTGCTGAGCTTTGGCACGATAATCTTGCCAGCTTCCAGCACTTCTTTGTGGGAAGCGATATTGTTACCGTTAATGTCTATTTTGTTTGAAATCCCGGAGATTCCCAGGACTCGCAAACCGCCATGCCGGGCAACGATAGCTTCTGGCACAGTAGACATGCCAACCGCATCCGCGCCAGCCAGGCGTAAAAAACGGCAGTCCGCGGGCGTTTCAAACGAAGGACCAGAAAGACCGGCGTAGACCCCGCGGCGCACATTCAGGTTTTGGTCATCCGAGACTTGCTGCGCGAGGACAAGCAATTCCGAATCATAGACCTGGCTCATATCCGGAAAGCGGGGACCGAACTCGTCCAGGTTAGGACCGCGCAGGGGATTGGGTCCTGTCATCGGTAAAAGCGAAAGGTGGTCCGTAATCAGCATCAGATCCCCGGCGAAGAAATCCGGATTTATGCCCCCAGCCGCGTTGGTCAACACAACTGTCTGTACGCCCAGGCGCTGCATTACGCGCACAGGCAGCCCAATGCGCGGCATGCTGTAACCTTCGTAGTAGTGCGCGCGCCCTTGCAGCACCAAAATGGGTTTTCCCATCAGCCGGCCGATGACCAGGCGGCCTTCGTGCCCCTGGACAGTCGAAATTGGCCAGTTTGGAATTTCATTGGTTGGGATGATTGCCGGGCTTTCTACTTCATCAGCCAGGGGGCCCAGGCCAGAACCAAGAATTAGCGCAATTTGGGGTTGAATTGAAATTCGGCCGCGCACGCACGCTGCGGCTGCATCAATCTCTTGCAAGGTAATAGTATCGGACATGGTCACCTCGTAAATATTGGTATGTAGATTATATCATCGCTCGACATGAACGACCCAATTGAAGATCAACGCGCCGATGATCCTAAATATTGCTTAGGATTTCCTTGCTCTGAGGATGCGAATTATCCAAAACCGGAATCTGGCCGTTGGAAAGACAGACAGTTTTACTATCTTTTCCCGGGATTGACATTTTCCAGAGCATGCTTGCGTCCTTCCGCAGTAGAGAATTTAAAGGCCACCAAGAAGTAAACCGGCTTGTTCAAAGCTTTCCGTAAAATCCTGGCTATTGGAGCAAATATAAAAACCGCACAATAAACAATAAGTTATACAAACATTGTACACTTTCTTGCCCGATCAAAGACGATTCGATAATATTCATGCAGTTCGACATTACAAATCAAATTCGATACTGGAGAATATCACGAAAAAGTTTTCTGTCCTCGCAATTTTGTTAGCACTCGTACTGGTTATTGGAGCGTGCGCCCCGCTCGCGACTCCTGCACCAACAGCTGAACCTACCCAGGCTCCCGTTGTTGAACCCACCCCTGAACCTCAGCCGCAAACCATTGTTGATATTGCCGTTGCTGATGGTCGTTTTTCTACACTTGTAACCGCGCTGCAAGCAGCCAGCCTGGTTGACACCCTGAAGGGCGATGGTCCTTTCACTGTCTTCGCCCCCACGGATGAGGCTTTCGCTAAATTACCCGCTGGCACTGTTGAAGCGCTCTTGGCAGATATCCCTGCCCTGACCGATATTCTTCTTTACCACGTCACCAATGGCAAAGCGCTTGCCGCGGATGTTGTTGAGCTTTCGACTGTTGACACCCTCAACGGTATTCCAGTCAAAGTCACTGTTATGGACGGCAAGGTCCTTTTGAACGAAGCTCAGGTTGTCATCACCGACATCGCTGCTGACAACGGTGTAATTCATGTCATCGATAGCGTCCTTCTTCCTCCTAAGGATATCGTTGATATCGCAGTTGAGGACGGACGCTTCACAACCCTCGCCGCCGCGCTGCAAGCTGCCGGCCTGGTCGACACCCTCAAAGGCGAAGGTCCCTTCACCGTCTTCGCGCCCACCGACGAAGCTTTTGCCAAACTGCCAGAAGGCACCGTGGAAGCTCTGCTGGCTGACATTCCTGCACTGACAGAAATCCTGCTCTATCATGTTGCCGAAGGTCGTCAGTTCTCGGCGGATGTTGTAAAACTTGACAAAATCCCCACTGTGCAGGGCAAGTCCGCCATGATTAGCGTTATGGACGGCGTCGCAAAGATCGACGATGCTCAGATAGTTATCACTGACATTCTGGCAGCCAATGGCGTTATTCATGTAATCGACAGCGTTATCCTGCCTCCCAAGGACATCGTCGAAACTGCTGTTGCCGACGGCCGCTTCACCACCCTCGTGGCTGCTGTACAAGCTGCTGGTCTGGTCGACACCCTCAAGAGCGATGGCCCCTTCACGGTCTTCGCCCCCACCGATGACGCCTTTGCCAAGCTGCCCGAAGGCACTGTCGAAGAATTGCTGAAACCCGAGAACCTTGAATCTCTGCAGAACATCCTGCTCTACCACGTCGTGCCCGGCAGCGTCAAAGCTGAACAAGTTGTGACACTCGAGAACGCCGAAACCGCGCTTGGCCCCAAGGTGAGCATCATGGTTGAGGAAGGCAAAGTCTTTATCAACGAAGCCGAAGTGGTCATTACCGACATCCAGACCTACAACGGCGTAATTCATGTTATCGACAGCGTTATCCTGCCTCCAAAGGATATTGTGGATATCGCGGTCGCGGACGGCAGATTCACAACCCTGGCAGCAGCGCTTGAAGCAGCCGGATTGGTTGAAACCCTCAAAGGTAAAGGTCCCTTCACGGTCTTTGCCCCAACCGACGACGCGTTCGCCAAATTACCCGCGGGTACCATTGACGAACTCCTGAAACCAGAGAGCCTTGAAGCGCTAAAGAACATCCTCCTCTACCATGTAGTTGAAGGCCGCGTCCGCGCTGATGCTGTGGTCAACCTGGAAAGCGCGAAAACCGTGCTCGGACAGGATCTGATTATCAAGGTCGAAGACGGCAAAGTATACATCAACGATGCCCAGGTGATTATCACGGACATCGAGGCTCTGAACGGCGTCATTCATGTTATCGACACCGTGCTGCTGCCGAAGTAATTCACTAAACTAACCCGAAATCAAAGCGAGCTGGTAAAACCAGCTCGCTTTTTATATGTTTGCATCTGTTTCTTTGTTTTTATTCCTGGTTACTTATCCGATTTTAATCCCAATAAATTCTAACCCCATCAAGAGTGCCTCCGTAAAATAATTATTAAAGAAGACTTACACAGTCATACGCTCTTGGTTTAAAAATGTGACCCTCTTATCCGAGCAAAATGGAATTTCCTGAGGGACTGTACGCCGCGGGATCTGCCTATGGAAAACAAAAAGGCTGACCTCACGGCCAGCCTTTTGGGATATTTAATTGTTACGGTTTACAGAACTTTGACATCCTGCGCCTGGGGGCCTTTGGCGCCCTGGGCAACAGTGAATTCAACGGCCTGATTTTCCTGGAGGGTTTTGAAACCTTCGGATATGATAGCGCTGTAGTGCACAAACACGTCTTTGCCACCGGAATTGCGGGCGATAAATCCAAAGCCCTTTTCACTATTGAACCACTTGACGGTTCCAACTTCACGTTCAGACATTATTTTAGATCCTCTCTGTATATAAAAAAAGTGTTAATCGATAAATGGGGGTTTACTGCAGGGTGACAAGCACTTGAATTAGCAAACTACCATATACAACCCGCATATATTACTACAGGTTTTTAATTTTGTCAAAAGCTTTTTGTCAAGTGAAACTGGCGCTTGTTTGAATCCTTAAAGGTTAGAACACTGCACTTTCTACGCGATTTGAAAAGTAGGGACGACGCATGCGTCGCCCCCACTTTGGTTTCGTGAGCCCCCCTTGTTCTAGCTGGTGCCCTCATTAAAAGGGCAACACCCGTGGTGCCTTACACCGGCTTCATGCCTCGCCTTTTCAATGGTTTCGTGCAATTTTATGACATTGTGTAGTGGCGACGCATGGGTCGTCACTTCTACATTGAAAACTAATAAGTATTTGCGCTCCCCTATGCTATAATTTTCTTAACTCGTTCCAATTTATTAACTAATCTATTTCCTGTCGCGCCCCCAAATAGGGTCTGATGCGTCGTCAACCCTCTCTGGTGAAAGCAAGCCTCAGTCTATCCCACGTTCCAGCGTTGGGTGGAAATTCCGAAAGGAATGGCCATGGAAAAATCAAACCAAGCAAACGCAGGCTCTGTACTTCAAGAGTGGCGGACGAAAATCCTGAATTGGGTGCTCGCAGTGCTCGCGGTGACGCTTGTGCCGGTGATTATCACCATGTACCTGCGCAACATGTCCGCGGCCTCGCACTGGTCGTATATCTACGCGCTCACTGCCATCGGAGTGGTGCTGATTCTCCTGGCAATTTTCCGGAGAATCCCTTTCCTCGTCCGCGTCCTGGGGATCGTTTTGCTGGGCTATGCAGCCGGAATACTGAACTTGCGCATGACTGGTCTGGTGGGGGTCGGTCCCCTGTACCTGCTTGTCACGCCCATTTTTGCCCTGGTTTTCCTGGGTAAGCGTGCCGGCGCTGCAGGGACGCTTCTGAGCGCAATCCTGATGGTGCTGACGGTCATCTTCATCCAAAACGGACTGCTGGTACCCAGCGACGTCATCACCCCGGCAGTTACCCGCTTTTCCACCCAGCTGATGCTCCTGGTGGTGACGATGGCGCTGCTCATCTTCTACCACCGATTGCAGGAGAGACTGATTGATACCGAACGACAGACGCAGCGCAAGCTCGCGAACGCCCAGGCGCTGCTGGAACGCCAGAATCTGGACCTGGAGGGAAAGGTTCAATCCCACACGCGCGAACTTGAAAACAGCAACAAAGTCCTGAAAGCCTTGTTCGAAATCGCGGATGCGACCAACACCTGTGTAGATCTGCAAGCCTTCTATGCCCGCATCCACGAGATTATCGGTCAATTGATGTACGCGCGGAATTTCTTTATCGCGCTGTATGACGAAAACACAGGCCTGCTTAGCTTCCCATACTTTGTGGATGCGTACGATCGGCCGTTTCCACCTGTACCGCTGGATGAGTTTCACGGCATGACCAGTTACATGATTCGCAGTGGAAAGACCATAAAGCACGGCATGGAGCAGTTTTCGGATTTGATCGATTCCGGGGAAGTTGTGCTTACCGGTACGATGAATGAGGACGGCATCGGCGCGCCGCTTAAAGTGAACGACAAGGTGTTGGGCGCGATATACATCCAGAGTTACACGAAAGGCATCAGCTATACCGACCAGGATGACTCCGTGCTTGAGTACGTCGCCCAGCACGTCGCCAACGCCCTCACCCGCGTGCGCGCCCTGGATATTGAGCGCCAGCGCACAGCCGAACTCTCCATCCTTAAGGATGTAACCGAGACGATGACTAAATCCATTGATTTGGATTTGTTGACCCGCAGCGTCGGGGAAAAGCTCTGCAAAATCTTCAACGCCTCTGTGGCGTTGATAGGACTCCTGGATGAGCAATCTAACCTCATCCGCACATACTTCGAATTCCAACCATCCTTTCAGGATGGCATGCCAGAACCAGAAAAAGGCCACCTGGTGGAAATGCTCCCCCTTGGCGAAGGTCTCTCCTCCAAAGTTATCCGGTCACGCAAACCTCTTAACCTTAAAACAACAGAAGAAGCCAAAGCTCTGGGCGCACTCCTGGTCAACCTGGATGATGACGATTCCGAGGAAGCTGTACAATCCTGGTTGGGTGTCCCCATCATTATTCAGGACAAGGTTCTTGGGCTTGTCGCGGTCATGGATTTCAAGCCCTGGGCGTTTGACCAGGACCATGAGCGCCTGCTCCAGACGCTTTCCGCAAACATGGGCGTCGCGGTGGCTAATGCCCGCCTTTTCAAGGCTGAACAGGATCGTGCCTCAGAATTGGCAATCATTAATAGTGTCCAGTCTGGTTTAGCAACGCAGCTCGATATCAACGCAGTTTATGAGTTGGTGGGTTCTAAAGTGCAGGAAATATTCGATGCCAATTCAGTGGTCCTGGCTACTTTTGATCTTGAAAATGGCATCATGTACCGCCCATATGAAATGGAACAAGGGGAGCGTTTTCACGCGGAACCGATGCCCATCCCGCCCAATTGGTGGTACTTCATTAATCGTGGGGAACCGCAATTAATCCCCGCTAATTTTAGCGAGGTCGTCAAACAAATCAACCCGGACTTCACTCCGCCGGCGGGGGCAGTACCAAAGTGTTCGGCCACGGTTCCCCTGAAGATTAAGGGTAAGCTGTTTGGCGCAATCAGTCTGCAGAACGTGGAACGCGACTACGCCTATGACGAAGCGGATTTGCATCTCTTGGAAACGCTTGCCAACAGCCTGAGTATCGCTTTGGAGAATGCCAGGCTCTTTTCGGAAACACAGCGCCTTCTAAAGGAAACCGAACAACGCAACGCCGAGCTTGCGACTGTAAATATGGTTTCAAAGGAAATTTCTCGCTCACTGGACCTGAATGCTCTGACCCAATTGGTGGGCGAGCAAATCCGGGGAGTTTTCAACGCTGATATTGCTTATGTCGCCCTGCTTAACGAAAAAGACGGCCTGATATATTTCCCGTACACCTACGGCGAAACCCTGGATCCAATCGGCAAAGAGGAAGGGCTGACGGGGAAAATTGTCTCCAGTGCAGAGCCTCTGCTCATCAACAAAAACCTTGAACAGGAATCGGAAGCGATGGGCGCCAGCCTCATCGGCACGCTCGCGCGTTCTTACCTCGGGGTCCCAATCATCGTGGAATCCAAGGCAGTGGGAGTCCTGAGCGTGCAGAGCACCCATGAGGAGGGCGTTTTCAATGAAACGGATATGCGCCTGCTGAATACGCTGGCGGCGTATGTGGGCAGCGCGCTGCGCAACGCCACGCTCTACGAAGAAGCCCGCGGGGCGCGCGTGGAGGCGGACGCCGCCAACGAAGCCAAGAGCTCCTTCCTGGCGATGATGAGCCATGAAATCCGCACTCCGATGAACGCCATTATCGGCATGAGCGGACTTTTGAAAGACACGTTGCTCACCCCTGACCAAGTGGATTACGTGGAGACAATCTCCTCCAGCGGCAACCAGCTGTTGGGGATTATCAACGACATCCTCGATTTTTCCAAGATTGAGGCTGGCCGGATGGACCTGGATGAGCAGCCCTTTGACCTGCGGGACTGCGTCGAAAACGCGCTGGAAATCGTCCGGATAAAAGCCGTGGAAAAGAACCTTGAGCTTGCTTGCGAAATTCAAAACGAGGTGCCGTCGGCTATCATCGGGGACCCCAATCGCGTTGGCCAGGTGCTCATAAACCTGCTTTCCAACGCTATCAAGTTTACGGAAAATGGTGAAGTTTTTGTTTTGGTCAGCCGCAGTCAGACTGCCCAGCCAGTCAATGGCAGCGCGGAAATTCAGTTTTCAGTGCGCGATACCGGCATCGGTATTTCACCGGACCACGTTGAAAAGCTCTTTCTACCCTTTACGCAGGCGGATATCACCATCGGGCGGAAATACGGCGGCACCGGTCTTGGGCTGGCAATCAGCACCCGGCTGGTGCAGTTAATGGGGGGAAGAATCTGGGTCGAGAGCCAGATTGGCGAGGGTTCGACCTTTCACTTCACCATCAGCGCGCCCATCTCCCCGGAAATCCAGGATTACCGCCAGCTGCGCACGGACAAGCCGCAACTCAAGGGTAAGCGCGCGTTAATCGTTGACGATAATCAGACTAACCGCCGCTTGCTCGGGCATCAATTACGCAATTGGGGCTTGCTCGTCCGTGAGGCTGCTGAACCGCAGAAAGCGCTGGAATGGCTTAAGCAAGGCGATCCCTTCGACATAGCCCTTTTAGATATGAATATGCCGGAGATGACCGGATTGGAACTCGCCGCGAAAATCCGTGTTGTTAGCGGCTGTGAAAAACTCCCCCTCATCCTTTGCTCCTCCCTCGGAAGGTCAGAAAAAGACCTACTCGCCGGCTTGTTCATCGCCTCCCTGACCAAGCCTATCCGACCTTCGCAGCTTTTGGATACGCTGTTGGGCATCTTTAATGGAGGAAGCGCTAAGGCGCATTGGGATGGCGAGCCCGAAAAAGAGCCTTTACCCAACCGGAATCTGGGCGAGACGCATCCTCTGCGCATTTTAGTTGCCGAAGATAACCTGGTTAATCAGAAGCTGTTGACGCGCATGCTTTTCCAGATCGGATACGCGGCGGAGGTCGCGAATAACGGATTGGAAGTGCTGAAATCGGCCGAACAGCAGGACTTTGATGTAATCCTGATGGATGTACAGATGCCAGAGATGGACGGTTTGCAGGCTACCAGACTTCTGCACGCGAAAAAATCGACGGGCAAACGGCCGTATATCATTGCTGTGACCGCCAACGCGATGCACGACGACCGCCAAACTTGCTTGAATGCTGGTATGGATGACTACATCAGCAAACCTATCCGGATGGAAGAGCTGCGGAAAGCACTCTCGAAGGCGCCACGACTATTGGAGTGAAAGGAGAGCGAATGGATGACCTGACTGCGGTGGACCTGAAAACCTTTCAGGATTTACAGGAACAATTAGGTGCAGATTTCCTGCCTGGATTTGTGGACATTTTTTGTGAGGATGTCATGCTGCAGCTCCAGAACGCCCAGAGCGCGCTATCGGCTGGGGACCAGACAGGTTTCACCCGGGCTGTGCACAGCATCAAGTCCACCAGCCTGAGTTTTGGCGCGTTGGACTTTGGCGCCGAAGCCCGGGAGTTGGAAGCCTTAGGTCGCGCGGGTGCGCTGGAACAAGCAAAATCCCGTTTTCCACTGCTCCAGCAAGCATGCCCCTTGCTGCGCCAAAAACTGAAGGAGATTTGCCGTGCCTGACGCTCCCAAATCCCGCCTATTGGTTGTAGATGACGACCGGGTCAACCGACTAATCCTGCAGCGCTACCTGGAAACCGAAGGCCATCTGGTATCTTTTGCTGCCAACGGAGAAGAAGCGCTCGCCCAAATGCGCCAGCAATCCTTCGATATGGTTCTGCTGGATATTGAGATGCCGGTAATGAATGGTTTCCAGGTCCTGGAAAAAATGACTGCCGACGCGCTGTTGCGGGACCTGCCGGTGGTCGTTATCTCCGGCGTGGAAGAACTGGACAGCGTGGTACGCTGCATCCAAATGGGCGCGGAAGATTATTTGACAAAGCCGGTCAACCGCGTTTTGCTTAAAGCTCGCATTGATGCCAGCCTGGAGAAAAAGTTGCTTCGCGACAGGCAAAGCGCATTGCTGCGGCGGCTGCAGCGAGAAATGGAGATTGCCCAACATACGCAAATGAGCATCCTCCCGGAACGTTTGCCCGAACAAACTGGATATGCTTTTGGAGCGCTGATGAAGCCAGCCCAATCAGTTGGCGGCGACTTCTACGACGCCATACCGATGGGCGAAGACCGCTGGGGACTGGTGGTTGGAGACGTGTCGGATAAGGGTCTGCCGGCCGCGCTGTTCATGACCCTGACCTACAGCCTGATTCGCGTGGAAGCAACTCAGAATCGGGACCCCGGACAGGCTTTGCGCGACGTGAATAAGTATTTGCTCGGGATGAACAACGACAGCATGTTTGTCACCGTGTTGTGCGGCTTGCTGGACTGCCGCGAGCATACTTTCAACTATGCCAGGGCCGGGCACCCGCTGCCGATGTGGATTTCACCGGATGGTCAGCCGCTCGCGTTTGAAAAGCGCCCCAGCCAAGCCCTGGGTCTGTTTGAGCACCCGTTGATTGATGAAGGCACCATCTACCTGGCGCCTGAAAGCCTCCTGGTGATGTATTCTGACGGGCTGAGTGAGGCTGTGAACCTGCAGGGCAGCCAGCTCGGGCATTCCGGGCTGGAAGCCCGCTTGCGTGGAACGCATAAGCTCTCGCCAAACGCGGTGTGCCTGGACTTTTGGCGTTACGTCCAGGATTATATCGACGGCTCCGAACAGCAGGACGACTTTACCGTGCTTGCCTTCCGCCGGGATATCTGAGCAGCTTATCCTGGACCATCGTTATCACTGCAATGGTAAGGCTTCTCAACAAGGAAACTCTACATCATCCAGGCCGCTCTGATGCAAACCTTGCTCCTATGTCAATTTTGTGTTTTATTAGAATAGTTATATAATATAGTCAAACCAACGGGACAGAGCCCTGTCCCTACTTTCTGTCCGCATCCTAAAGAACACTAAATAGCCGGGGTTTGTCACCGGCCACAATAAGAATTGGAGGTCAAAATGGTCTCTTCACTGCGTAAACGCAGGTTTTTGCGTTTCATTTTCCTGTTATTTGCTGTGATTGCGCTTTCCTCCACTGCTCAGGCGCAATCCACCGATGCCTCCATCATCGGTCCCGAAATTACAATATCAACGCTTGAAAGCAACGAATGGAGCCCGGAGATTGCCTATAACTCGCTGCACAACGAGTACTTGGTGGTATGGGAAAACGTCTGGCCGGGAGGACATAGAGATGTGTACGCCCAACGAATCTCCGGGGATGGCAGGCTGCTCAGCTGGTTCGCGGTTGCATCCAACACAAATAAACAAATGAATCCCTCAGTAGCATACGATCCCATCCATGACCGTTACCTGGTCGTGTTCGCGTATGACTATTATGGGAATGGATTCGATTGGGATATCAATGGTCGTTTCATCCCTTGGAATGGACCGAGTCCCAGCTTGCTTGATTTCGGCATTTGTACCTGGGATAGCAATCAGCGGAGACCCGTAGTCACATACGCGCTCACCCAACAGGAATTCCTGGTCACATGGACGAATGCACCCAGTGGGCAGCCGACTTACATCAGCGCGCGGCGCGTTTTTTCCGCCGGGGGTTTCCCGCCGGGGGATGGTTTTACAGTCTCCAGTGGGCTTGAGAATCGCGATTTTCAGGATGTTGCGTACAACCTGGCGCGCAACGAATACTTGGTAACCTGGGATGTTGATCTTGGTGGAAACAACTTCAATATTGCTGGTGTGCGGCTAAACGCCCAGGGTGAACCCTTGTTGGGTGGTGATCCGTACGCGATCGGCGAGTTCACAATCGCGGGCTGGCCAGATCGTGAAGAGTTGCCCGCCGTGGCAGCCTGTCATACCGCAGACCAATATATGGTTGCCTGGCAATCGGATGAGGGCACTGGAGGCTCAGACTTTGCCATCTATGCTCGCTATTTGGATGGAGAAGCCCATCCTGGGAGCGTCCAATTGATTTCTGATACCACCCTTCCGCAAATCGAAGTAGATTTATCTTGCGATTTCCTCGGTCAAAAATACCTGCTTGTCTGGGAGGATAAGTACGTTGGGGGTGAATTTGGTATCTGGGGAAGATTTGCTTTCCCGAACACCACTCTGGAACCTGCGTTTGAAGTAGTTGGCCCCCGCTATCAAGCTGACCGCATTTTGCCTGCTGTCAGTGGAGCTAAGGCGAACTTCCTGGCTGTATGGATGCGTGAGCGTGACGGCGTAAACAATTTTGACCTGCATGGGCGCTTACTGGGTTACTCCATGTTCTTGCCTGTCGTGATCAAGTGAGGTTATCCTCTTTCGTAGATTTTCTACTGACCGCTCCAGTGGTTTGACCGAAGGGTCCAGTCCTGGTCCGGGATAGTCTCCCTGCACCGATCTGTTTCACGGTCGGCACAAGCTGTATGACTAAACTCTCGTGTATGATATATTCACACGTCCTTCGGCTTGGGGTGCTGCGAAAAGCAAGCGCAATCAGAGATATCTGAAGAAATCAGAGGACCTCATTCAGGTGGATATTGGTGGAGCGCCCTGCCTCGCTTTGGGTGTACTGCGCAAGGCCTTCCAAAACTGGAACAAAAAGCCCCCGCTCAGGGAGGCTGAAACAAGAAGCTGATACAAAATCAAATATGGCGAGGCTGGGATTTGCCTGTACCCGCCAGGGCATACCCAGTACCAATCCTTTGTGCCATTAAAACAAAACATGGCGAGGCTGGGATTTGCCTGTACCCGCCAGG
>CAZPWL010000004.1:0-31876 GCA_964590535.1 uncultured Anaerolineaceae bacterium | reverse complement strand
CAATCAAGCGTTTGGCGATGTCAATCGCGCGGATGCCGGGAGCATCTGCCCACTGGCCTTCCACCACAAACTCGTGCATGCAGCGGCGGTCGTATGCCAGATGGTAGGTATCCTTCACCTTCGCGAGGAGATAATTGGCGTTCAGTACGGATTTTTCTGCGATGTTGCGCAGACCGTTTTTGCCGTGCATGGCAATGTAGGTATAGGCGCGGACCAGCATGCCAAAGTGACCGTTAAAGGACTTGACGCGTCCGATGGATTTGGCGGGGTGCGCGTAGCCATATAAGGGCGGGAGGTCATCGCCGCCAGGTTCAACAATAGCTACCACCGGGTCCGGCAGATAGTCCACCAGACGCTGGCAGACCGCGACAGGACCGGAGCCCGGACCGCCGCCGCCGTGCGGGGTGGAGAAGGTTTTATGCAGGTTGATGTGCATGATATCAAAACCTAAATCCCCTGGGCGAACGATGCCGAGCAGGGCGTTCAAGTTTGCGCCGTCGCCGTAAACCAGACCACCGGCTGCGTGCACCAGTTCGATTACCTGGGTCACGTTCTCGTCAAACAGACCGAGCGTGTTGGGGTTGGTAAGCATCAAGCCGGCCAGGCGCTCGTCGCACAGGGATTTGAGGGCTTCCAGATCCACATTGCCGCGCGCGTCTGATGGCAAGTGCACCACCTCAAAACCGCTCATCGCGGAGGTGGCCGGGTTGGTGCCGTGCGCGGAATCCGGAATGAGGATGCGCGTGCGTTGGGTATCCCCTCGGTCCGCGTGGTACTTTTGGATGATCAGCACGCCGGTGAGCTCACCGTGAGCGCCCGCAGCGGGCTGCAGCGTAACGCCAGCGAATCCAGCGATTTCCTTAAGCCATTCCTGCAGGGTGTACATCAAGTACAGGTTGCCCTGCACCGTATCTTCCGGCTGCAGCGGATGGGTCAGTGCGAAGCCAGGCAGGCGCGAGGTCACCTCGTTAATTTTTGGATTGTACTTCATCGTGCAGGAGCCCAGCGGATAGAAGCCCAGGTCTATCGCGTAGTTCTTCTGGGAGATGCGCGTAAAGTGGCGGACAGTATCAATCTCCGCCAGTTCCGGCAGCGGCAGCTCTTTTCGGCGGAAAGCGGCGGGCAGTTCCACTTCGGGGACATCTGAAGCGGGAAAGCGCACACCCTGACGCCCTGGGGAAGAGAGTTCAAAGATGGTGGGCTCAGTCATGGGTCACCTCGATTAAAGCGTCGTGCAGAAGGTCGATATCTTCTTTGCCGATTTTTTCCGTGACGGCGATCAGCAGGCAGCCTTCCAGCTCCGGGTAATCCTTTCCAAGGTCGTAACCGCCGAGGATGTCGTAGGCGCGCAGGTCTTCGAGCAGGTGCTCCACCGGCTGCGGGCTGCGAATTACGAATTCATGGAAGAATGCTTGATCATCGAACATCTGGGTGTAGCCCTGGATAGCGCTGATTTGTTTGGCAGCGTAGTGCGCTTTTTGGTAGCACAGGTTGCTGACAGCTTCAAAGCCTTGCTTCCCGAGCAGACTCAAGTAGATGGTGGAAGCGAGCGCCATCAAACCCTGGTTGGTGCAGATGTTTGATGAGGCTTTCTCGCGGCGGATGTGCTGTTCACGCGCGGTGAGCGTCAGGACGTATGCCAGCCTGCCAGCATTATCTACGGTCTCACCAACAAGCCTGCCGGAAATCTTGCGCAGCAGGTCGTTCGTCACCGCGAAGATGCCCAGATATGGACCACCGTAGGAGAGCGGGATGCCAAGCGGCTGTCCTTCGCCAAAGACGATATCCGCGCCGAATTCACCTGGAGGGGTAAGCACGCCCAACGCGGTGGGGTTGACAGCCACAGCCACCAGCGCGCCGGCGTTGTGGGCGGCTTCGATGAGCGGTTTGTAGTCAATCACGCGTCCGAAGAAATCCGGGTACTGAACCATGACCAGGGCGGTATTCGAATCAATTTGAGCGATTAGTTTTTCCATAGAGGCGTCAATTCCGGTTTCAGCATCATCGCCCTCGATGCTGATATCCTGGCTGCCGCGCGTGTAAGTACGCACGACCTCACGATATTGCGGGTTGACAGCGCGCGAAATCAGGAACTTAGTGCGCTTGCCCTTAAGGTGGTGGTATGCCAGGATCACTGCTTCAGCAGCAGCAGTCGCTCCGTCATAGTGCGAGGCGTTGGCAACATCCATGCCGGTCAGTTCACAAATCAGGCTCTGGTACTCAAAAATGGCTTGCAGGGTGCCTTGCGAGATTTCAGGTTGGTACGGCGTGTAGGCGGTATAAAACTCGCCGCGCCGCAAGAGCATGTCCACCGCCGCAGGCACATAGTGGTCATAAGCACCCGCGCCAATGAAGTTTAGGAGTGTTTTGGTGCTGCCGTTCGCGTTGGCGATGCTTTCCAGCTCGTCGGCAACTTCCATTTCGGTCAGGGAGGCGGGAAGCTTAAGCTCAGGGAAGCGGAACTTTTCTGGGATCTCGCTAAAGAGATCTTCGACTTTTCCGATTCCGATGGTCTTGAGCATCACCTCCACATCTTTTTGGGTGTGAGGTGTGAACATAGGCGTTATCCTAGGCGGTAAGCCTGATACGCATCGGCAGTGAGCAGTTTCTCCAGCTCAGCCGGGTCATCCATTTTGATCTTGAGCAGCCAGGCTTCGCCATAAGGGGACTTATTCAGAATCTCGGCATCGTCGGAGACTGCTTCATTGATTTCGGTCACAACGCCGCTTACGGGCAGCACCACTTCCGAGCTGGCTTTGGCAGAATCCACCTGACCAAGCTGCCCACCGGCTTTCACCTGGTCTCCGGCTTCGACTGAAAATTCAAAATAAACGACATCGCCGAGGGCATCCTGGGCGTAATCAGAGATACCGACGGTGGCAATGCCGTTTTCTACCTTGACCCATTCATCCGTTTGCGCGTACTTAAGTTCTTGTGGAAAGTTCATTTTTTCTCCTTATCAAATAGTTGCAGAGGCACAAGCTTGCCTGTGCCTCTGTCGTTGACTGTTGACGGTTTCCTTCAGAGGATTATTTGACAGGGTCTGTTTACCTGAGAGTTTCACCCGCCGCGGCGGGTTTGCCCCTTCGGTGCCTGAAGTCAGGGCTCTTCCCTGTCAATGTTATTGATTAATTTTAGCCGGATGGAGCCTAAAGTCAAGCGCGAGCGCTGTGCGGTCGGGCGATTGGCGGGCGCTTCAGATACCGGCTTTTTCCACGTAGTCCAGACTTTGGTGCCTGAAGTAGGTATTATAAAGCTCCGAGTAATGACCGCCTTGTTTGAGCAGTTGGGTGTGCGTACCTTCCTCGATGATGTCGCCATCCCGCAAGACGATGATGCGGTCCGCGCTTTGCACGGTGGAGAGGCGGTGCGCGATAAGAACGCTGGTGGATTGCTTAAGGATCAGGTTTAAGGCAGTCTGGATTTGCTTCTCAGTGAACGGGTCGATGCTGGCGGTAGCTTCGTCCAGGATGAAAACGGAGGGATTTTGGGCTAATACCCGCAGCAGCGCGACGAGCTGCCGCTGCCCCATGGAAATCTGGGCGCCGCGTTCCCCCACCCGCGTGTCCAGCCCTTCCGCAAAAGTGTCCAGCCACTCCCCGCCGCCAATCTGGCTGGCAAGGGAAAGAATCTCTTCTCGGGTGATATTCGGGCGGGCAAAACGGATATTCTCTTCCACGGTCCCCTCGAAAAGGAACGGCACCTGGGTGACCAGCCCCATGTGCTGGCGCAGCGCGTGCAGGTCGTAGGCGCGGATATCCTTGCCGTCAATGAGAAGTTCGCCGGATTGGAATTCATAGAAACGGGCGATTAACCGCGCGATGGAGGTTTTTCCAGCTCCCGTGTGCCCTACGATGGCCACGTTTTCGCCCTCGCGGATGTGGAGGGTGAAGTTATTCAGAATGGTTTTTCCGTTGGCGTAACTGAAGCGGAGGCGATTGAAATCAATTTTTCCGCGGTAATTCTTTGGCTCATAATCGCCGGTTTGGACAACAGCATGTTCGGCGTCAATCAGCGCGAGAATCCGTTCGGCAGCAGACAATCCGGTCTGGACCTGCGTCCAGTAGGACGTAATGCTGAGGATTGGCTGAAGGAATCGCTCTGTGCTCAGGATAAAAAGGTACCAGGCACCGGCGGTGATGATGCCCTGGGTAGTGGAAATCGCGCCGAAATAGACCAATAAAGCGGTTGCAAGCGCGCCAAGCGTACGGGTAGTCGGGAAAACTGTGGAAAGGACCATTCCGCGCTTGACGTTCGTCCGAAAAGAGGTCGTATTCGAACGCTTGAATTCAGCATAGATGCTTTCTTCCTGGCGGAAATTCTTGGCAATCGCGATCCCGCTGATGGTCTCCTTGATGGTGGCGTTCACGTTTGCCATGGCGCGCATGCCCTGACGTGATACGCGCCTGGCGAGATTCCGGTAGAGTGAGACGAACAGGACGAAGACCGGAATTGTCAGGAAGAATAACAAAGCCAGATGCCATTCGGCAGTGAGCAAAATAAAAGCTGTTACGACGGATTGGACCAGGTTGTTGGCGACATCCATGCTGAGTGTGATAAGCGTGGAGAAATCGCGCGTGTCGGTTGTGATGCGCGAGACGATTTTTCCAGAAGAAAACACATCATGAAATTCCATGTCCTGGCGCATCGAAGAAGCAAAAGCGTCCGTGGAAAGGCTGCGGTTAATATCCGCGATGACCCGCGCCAGGAGACGGTGGTTCACGTAATAAAACAGGTATCCGAGCAGCTCGAGGAAGATAATCACAGCGGTCAGAAGATAAAAGACCTGGTGATCCGGAATCCCAGCAACGCCCTCATCCAGCACTTTGGAGACAATGACCGGCGGGAGCGCACCCAGCCCACCCTGCAGCAGGACTGTAAGAAGTATTACCACAATGCGCTTGCGTTCCGGCTTGGCATACGCCCAGATGCGCCCGAGCAGCGTTTTGTTGCTGTATTGGCGGTCGTATGATTCGCTGGCAAGTCCGGTTGAAAATCCCATCGCGTTTAGTTCTCCGTAAAAATATTGCGATAGGAACCCGACCTTTGCATCAGGTCGGCGTGCGTCCCAATATCCGCGATGGAGCCGCGGCGCATGACGATGATGAGGTCGGCCCAACGGATTTGGGACAGCCTGTGTGTGATGATGAAGGTGGTGCGTCCCTCTGAGGCGGCTTTGATCGCGCGCTGAATTTCGTCCTCGGTCTGGCTGTCGATCGCGCTGGTGGAATCGTCGAGGATGAGGATTTTTGGATCAGTGAGGAAGGCGCGCGCCAGGGCGATGCGCTGGCGCTGACCGCCCGAGAGCGTGACGCCGCGCTCACCGATGATGGTGTCGTAGCCTTCGGGCAGGGCGGTGATAAATGCGTGCGCCTGCGCTTTCTGGGCGGCAGCTTCCACTTCTTCGCGGCTGGCTCCGGGTTTGCTGAAGGCAATGTTTTCGGCGATGGATTTGGAAAACAGGAAAATGTCCTGTTCAATGATGGATATTTGACTGCGTAAGGTGTCTAAGTTCCAGGTTCTAAGGTCAATCCCGTCGATTTGTACGGAACCTTCGCTCGGGTCGTAGGTGCGGTTGATAAGGCGCACCAGCGTCGTCTTCCCCGAGCCGGTCTGGCCGACAATCGCAACTGTTTGTCCAGGCCGCACCTGGAAACTTATTTTCTGCAGCACCGTTTTGTGGGTATCATAGGAAAAGCTGACGTCCGAAAAGCACACTTCACCGCGCAGCGTTTGGGCCTGACCGGCATCATTCTTGTCCAGGTTGTTTTCCGTGGTCATAATGGAAAGCAGCCGCCGGGCGCTGGCAATTCCCAATGAAATTTGTGAATACGAGTGTATTGATGTGTTGGTCGGAAAACCCAACAGCGAGAGCGCGCTGAAATACTTAATGACATCCCCTAACGGGATGGCGCCTTGCTGGAAAAGCACCAACGCATGCAGTAGACCGAAGCCCATCGCCAGCGCGAGCAGCAGCAAGGGCAAAAAGCGGGCTTCCATATCAGCCTGTTCAACCGACGCGTCGCGATAAGCCCGAATGTTTTGCCGGAAAAGCGCAATTTCGCTCTCTTCCTGGGCAGCGGCTTTGACCGTTTCCACGCCGTCTATTGCTTCCGCCAGGCGGCTGTTCATGAGTCCAAAGGAGCTGCGCACCTTGTTTGTAACCGGTCTGAGTTTCTTTAGGTAGACCACAATCGAAATGAAGTAAGCGAGAATGAAGAGAACTGGGGTGAGCAGCAGGACGGGATTAATTTGCCAACCGATAATTAGCGGAATAAACAAGAAATTGATGGAACCGAAAACCATATTGATTCCGGGGCTGAACAGGAAGTTAACCTCGCGGATATCATTGGTTGCGCGCGCCATCAGGTCACCTACGGATTGTAGCGAATGGAAGGTCATGCTTTTGCCAAGCAGGCTGATGTAAAACTCATCGCGCACGTCGCGTTCGATTTTTTGGGCAGTTACCTCAAACCCAAAGTTGCGCATCAGTTGGAAGATGCCGCGGATAACCTGTGTGTAGGTGATTATCAGGGCGGCCCGGATGAATACGTTTTTGTCCGGCGCTCCACTGGTCAGGTTTGTGAAAACAACACCGAACTGGACTGCGGGAATGGAAGCCAAAGCGGCATTGCCGACCGCGCCGACCAGCGCGGCCAGGAAGACCGCCCAATGATGGAGGGTATGCGAAAGGAGCCAAACAAAAGGACTGGACTTGTTCGTCTTGTAACGAAAAGGAATAGAAAATTCGCTAATACCCATTAAGTTAATAACCGAGAATAAATTCATGCTTATTTTACCCCAGGAAAACCAGCACCCGGCAAAAAAGCACGAATTCCCGTCAAAGCCGCATCATTTGTATTCGCGCTGTCTGTGAAGAATCGGCGGCTGCGCGTAGATACCAGTATTGCGGGCAAATAATAATATCTCTAGGACCAATTCCTAAGTTATTTCGGCTGAATAATCAGATTAAATATATGATGTACCTTGACGTACTGGCGTAATACTGGCTATAATCAAGTTAGTTGAACTTATTAATCTGATTAATGTCATGGCACTAACGAAAAACAAGACCGATTTGCTCGATTATCTGGCTGACGCCCACTGCGCCCAGACACCCATCCCCAGCATTCCTGAGCTCAGTCATCTGCTGGGGATCAGCGTTGCCAGCGTGCGTGAACAGCTTGAGGTGGCTCGTCAGCTTGGCTTTGTGGATGTAAAGACCAAGGTCGGGATTCAGAACCGTGAATTCTCGCTTAACCCGCTGCTGGAACTGGGCATGCGATACGGCGCCAAGGTCCAATCGAGCGTGCCGGACTCTCTGCGGGACTTGCGAAAACACATCGAAATCAGCTATTGGCACGAAGCGGCGCCGCAGCTTACTAGTTTGGAAATCCAAGACCTACATCGTCACATTGATAACGCCCTGGTGAAATTATTACAGGACCCAACGCACATGCCAGAGCAAGAACATCGCGAGTTCCACATGCTCATTTTCTCGCATCTGGATAACCCACTCGCGAAGAGTGTGTTGGAGACTTTCTGGAACATGACCGCGGAAACAGAACGCGTTATGGTTCATGACCAGGCTTATCTGCAAAACGTGTGGAGCTACCACCGCCGGATTGCGGACGCGCTTGCATCGCGGGATATCGAACGCGGTTACCAGTGGTTGATAGAGCACATGGATTTGGTAAAACAGCGGAAAAAAGCAGATTTATCCCAACGCTTCGAATAAGGTTAAATAGGAGAGCAGCAAAAAGATGGATCAAACGATTACAGAAACCCAGCCATCAAATGACAGGATTGTCAACGAATTCTGCATGACCCTCTGCACCGTGAATGGGTCTGGCAGCGCCACGGCGAACACAATTCTCTATCGTGCGCTGTTTAATATGGGAATTCCTACTTCTGGAAAAAACATCTTCCCATCCAACATCAAGGGGCTGCCGACCTGGTTTGTTATCCGCGTTTCCGAGCGGGGCTATCTTGGAAGGGTGCCTTACGACGACATCATTGTGGCGATGAATGCGGAAACCTTTGAAAAGGATCTGACCTACCTGCCGGCAGGCGGCGTGGTTTTCTATGCGGACCATCTGCAAAAACCTGCGGACGCCCGCCCGGATCTTGTGTATTACCCCATGCCAATCCGGCAATTCGTCCGCCAGGCAGAAGTCCCCAGAAACCTGCGCGAATACATGGAAAACATGGCTTATGTGGGTATTATCGGGCAGGTCTTGGGCATTCCCATGGAGAATATTGAGTACGCGCTGGGCAAACACTTTGGCAGCCGACAAACAGCCCTCGAGTCCAACCTAAATATGATTAAGTTGGGCTTTGCGTGGGCAGCCGCCAACCTGACCAAACAGGACCGCTATTCGGTGCGGAAGCTGGCGCCGATGACGGATTACATCCTTACCGACGGCAACAATGCAGGCGCCTTGGGCGCGCTCTTTGGCGGCGTCCAATTCTGTTCGTGGTACCCGATTACCCCGGCCTCCAGCATGGTTGAATCCATGATCGCGCAGAACCCAAAACTGCGCAAGGACCCGCAAACAGGAAAAAACACCTGTATCATCCTGCAGGTCGAGGATGAGCTGGCGGCGGCAGGCGCGGCGATTGGGGCGGGCTGGGCTGGTTTACGCGCCATGACCTCGACATCCGGACCCGGCTTGAGCCTGATGACCGAGAACGTCGGCCTGGCGTATTTTACTGAAACGCCAGTGGTCATCTGGGATGTGCAGCGGGTCGGACCCAGCACCGGTCTGCCGACGCGCACCGCGCAAGGGGACCTTGCTATGGTCTACCGGTTGGGACACGGCGACATCAACCACATCATCCTCATTCCGGGCAGCGTGAACGAATGTTTTGAGTTCGGGTGGAAAGCTTTTGACATCGCCGAGCATTACCAGACCCCGGTATTCGTGATGAGCGATTTGGACCTGGGCATGAATCAATGGATCACAAAAAAGTTCACGTATCCGGATAATACTTTTGACAGGGGTAGAGTTCTCTGGGAGGACGACCTTGAACGGTTTGAGGGGGCATGGGGAAGGTACAAGGACCTGGAAAATGACGGCATTCCTTGGCGGACGGTCATGGGCAACCAAAACCCCGCCGCGCCTTACTTCACACGCGGCACCGGTCATGATGAATACGGTAACTACAGTGAGGACCCACAAAACTGGGCAGAGATGATCCAGAGAATTAAGCGGAAACTGCTAAACTCTTGCGAGAACCTGCCCGCTCCGATCCTGCGGGAAAAGGCAGGCGCACGTATTGGCATCATCGCGATGGGTTCCGTAGACCCAGCCATAATCGAGGGACAGGACTTGCTGGAGGAAGCGGGTCTCGCGGTAGACTACATGCGCGTCCGGGCGCTGCCGGTTGGCTGCGCTTTGCGGGAATTCCTGGAAACACACGACAGAATTTACGTGCTCGAACTGAACCGGGACGGACAGTTACACGCGATCCTCATACAGGAACTGCATGAATTATCGACCAAGCTCGTCTCGTTAGCAGAAGTTGACGGACTGCCAATGACAGCCATCTGGGTAAAGCGGCAAATTCTTGCCAAGGAGCAGCAAAATGGATAACGCGCAGACAGCAAAGACTGAACGCAATTTTGTAGGCCTTTCACCCATCGATTACCGGGGCAAACCCTCCACGCTTTGCCCGGGCTGCGGTCACAACACCGTTTCCAACCAGATTCAGCAGGCTATTTATGAATTGGGTCTGATGCCTGAAATGGTGGCGAAGTTTAGCGGCATTGGCTGCTCGAGCAAGAGCCTGAATTACTTCCTCCAGCGCTCGTTCGGGTTCAATGGGCTGCACGGACGCATGCCCACCCTGGTGACCGGCGCGTGCTTTGCCGACCGACGTATCAAAGCCATTGCGACTTCCGGCGACGGCGACACCGCCAGCATTGGACTGGGGCATTTCAAACACATCATCCGCCGCAATGTTCCGATGGTGTACATCATTGAAAACAATGGCGTGTACGGGCTGACAAAAGGGCAGTTCTCTGCCACCTCCGATCTGGATTTGGAGCTTAAGCATCAGGGCAAAAACTTCCTACCGCCGCTTGACCTGTGCATGGAAGCTCTCATCAGCGGCGCGAAGTTTGTGGCCAGAGCATTCTCGGGGGATATCAAGCAGATGAAAGAGCTGCTGAAGGCGGCAATTATGCACAATGGTATTGCCGTGATTGATGTCATCAGCCCGTGCGTGACGTTTAACAACAACGATGGAGCGCTGCAATCCTACACGTGGGGCAGGGAAAATGAAGCCCCTATTCAGGACATCACTTACGTTCCGCGCGCCCAAGCCATCCACATTAAAGACTTTGAGGAAGGCGAGACGCGCGAAGTGCAGTTGCACGACGGGTCCATTATCATCCTGAAGAAAATTGACCGGGATTATGACCCGACCGATAAGCACGCCGCACTGGACTTGTTGACCGAGTCGTACAAAAACCACTATTTTGCTACCGGTCTGATTTATATCGAAAGCGCTCCGACGAATATCTATGATGTATTTGATTTTGTGGAGGAACCGCTTAACCGCCTGACCCCGGATAGGCTGAGACCGGACGCTGCGGCATTAGAGCGGATCAACCTGCAATACCAATAGACCTGCGGACGGCTTTGGTGTGCGGGCATGGGAACGGAGTGCCCGGTTATGGATGAAGACGGACTGGGGTAGCTGTAATATCAGATATTAATATTTACATAAACAGCACGAGGCGGTGAAGAAACCGCCTCGTGCTGTTTTTTTAACTGCGTGGGTTATCAGACTGCGTGTGCGTACCCCGAGAGATTCTAATAGTCCAGGCGCCGGTAGTATCTGCGAATATCCATCGGGTGGCAGTTCAGTTTTTCGATGTGCGCGTCGATACGTTCCGTGACGGCGTGGCAAATAAGGTAAGAAATCAGACCGCGGAATTCAGGGCTGATACCTTCCAGGGGATAGTCCTTGGTATCGATGATGGTATAGCGGGCGCAAATCCGGGGGAGGAAGCGCGCGACGCGCTCCGCCAGGGGGCGTTCTTCGTCTTCACCCACAAAAACTGTGACGTTTGTGTCGCGATCGATAACTTCCAGGGTGCCGTGGAAGAACTCGGATGCATGAATGGACTTGGAACGAATCCAATGCTGTTCTTCGACGTAGCACATCGCGTAAGAATACGCGGCTCCGTAGTGGTTACCAGCCGAGACGTAATAATGCAGTTCGTCGTCCTTGTGGGTTTCCGCGAAAGCAAGCGCGAATGCGTCGGCGCGTTTGGATGTATCCACAAAGGCGGCTGCCAAATGCGCTTCGAGTTCCTGGTAAAAGCGTTCATAAGAATCGAACTCGCCGTTCCGGTTCATCAAGCGGTGCGCAAACATGAAGAGTTTGAGCTGCTCGTTATGCGGGTAGGAAATGAGCCGGTCGCTAAGCCTGCCAAGGGGTGAGTCGACAAACTCAACAAAACCGACAATTAAAGCGCCAGCCTGCTTCGCCTTATGGACTGCCTCAATCATTTCAGCGGTGGTACCGCTGTCGGAGGCGATCACAACGATGGATCTATCGGTGACATGCGCGTTTCCGTGCGCGACATAACGCGCTGCATGCATCAGATAAATCGGCAGTTTACTTTTCCCTTCCACGGAATCTACGACCTGAATACCTGTTGCATAGGTACCGCCGATCCCCATGTAAAAAACGGCGTCAAATCCGCGGTCAAAAAGTTCATCGGCGATTGCTTCAATCTTTGGGCGCATCGCGAGCGCACCATTAATACTATTAACAATTTTTCCCTCATCAAATTTCAACATTGCTCAGCCTCCTGTCATATCCTTTTCATTCATTCCAAACACTTAATATCCCTGAAAACCTGTAATTATTGCTGCTGTTAATCTTTCATTTTCTACTCGTCTTGGTTCGATAATTCCGTGCGCTTATATAGATAAGTAGGCAAGTATTATGTACCAATTTCTCCTATGTTATCATATTCAAGGAGAGTTTGCAATAGTAATCCCGTGAAATTTCACAATTAATTGCCATCGGGAAGCATCACAACAGATTCGAGTGTCTTCTCAGAGAAGCGACATTTTTGTATGCCGACAAAAAAACAAACACAGGCTGGAAAATTCCCGTGTTTGTTGTCAATATTGCGAAATATGGAGCTGTGATAATCCCGCGATTTATTACCCTCGCAGCGTGTAGAGCAAGGTCAGGTTGGGTTTGCCGAAATCACCTACCGGGAAACCGCTGATGACGACAACCTGATCGCCCGCGCAGAGCGGAGTGGAGGAAGTGATGGCCGTCTCGACGTGTCGAATCATGGTCTCCAGAGTGTCGGCATGCGGCACAAGCAGCGGGGTGACGCCCCAGGCGATTCCCAGCCATTGGTATGTACGGATTTCGGGGGTGAACGCGTAGATTGGGACTGATGGCTTAGTCTTGGACATCCACATCGCGCTGGCTCCCGAGATGGTGAACACCACAATCCCGGCGACCTTGGCGTCCGCGGTCAGGTCTTTGGCAGCCCGGACGATGGAAATCGCCGCGTCGAGCTGGTCGGAGCTCACCAGGCTGTCCAGGTGACCCCATTCCTGCAGGTGTTTTTCGGATTCGCGAATGATGGATTCCATCATTCGCACGCTTTGGACCGGGTATTTGCCAGCCGCGGATTCTGCTGAGAGCATCACTGCGTCTGTCCCGTCAAAAATGGCATTCGCGACATCCGCGGCTTCCGCGCGGGTCGGGCGCGGATTGTTAATCATAGACTCGAGCATTTGCGTGGCGGTAATTACGAACTTGCCCTTATGGTTGGCAGATCGGATGATCGCTTTTTGGGCGGAAGGCACAACCGCCGGGGACATCTCCACGCCCAGGTCGCCGCGCGCGACCATCACACCGTCGGTCGCGTCGATGATGGACTCCAGGTTCTCAATTGCCTCCGGACGCTCCAGCTTTGCGACGATGGGAGGTAATCGGCGCATCGTGGTCATCCTGCGCATGGTCTCGCGGACGGTTATTATGTCTGAGGCCTGTTTGACAAACGAAATCGCGACCAGGTCAACGCCGATATCAAGACCGAATTGCAGGTCCTCAAGGTCTTTTGGGGTCAGGCAGGGAATGTCGAGTTTGGAGCCCGGCAGGTTCACGCCTTTGTGGGATTTCAGGTTTCCACCCAGGATGACCCTGGCGTAGATATTCTCGCCGTCCAGCTCAAGGACTTCGAATTCCAGCTGGCCGTCGTCCATCAAAATATGATTGCCTGGAACCAGCGCTTCATGCAGCTTGGGGACGTCAAACGGGATAAAAATGGTGCCTTCGCGCACATGCGCTGGATTTTCGCAGGAGCTGAGGGCGACGACCTGATTGGATTTTAAGGGAATGAAGTCTTTATCCAGTTTGCCGATGCGCAGCTTTGGACCTTGCAGATCCATCAAAATCGATACAGGTTTGCCAAGCTCTTCAGAGAGTCTGCGCAGCAGTTTGACTTTCTCTGCATGGTCTTCGTGCGTGCCGTGAGAAAAGTTGAGGCGGGCAACGTCCATGCCGGCTTCAATCAATTCGCGGAGAGTGCTTTCATCCGAACTGCTCGGACCGAGCGTGGCAACGATCTTGGCAAACCTGTTCATGTTAACCTGCTTTCTAAGCTTGTCTCAGCACCTTTGCGATCTTTGGCAAGGCCCAGTCGAGCGTTTCCTGGTCGATAACCAGTGGGGGCGCAAAGCGAATCACATGGGTGTGCGTTTCTTTTGCCAGAATGCCTTCACTCTGGAGCGACTCACAGAATCGGCGTGCGCCGCCGGCTTCGGGTTTCAGTTCCACGCCGATTAGCAAACCTTTGCCGCGGATCTCTTTTATGTGCGGGGAGTTGATTTCGCTCAGGTGGTCCATGAAGTATTTGCCGAGGGTAAAAGCGCGCTCCGGGAGTTTTTCTTCATCAATGACTTCCAGCGCGGCAATGCCCACCGCAGCAGCCAGTGGGCTGCCGCCAAATGTCGAGCCGTGTTCCGAAGGCACAATCAGCCCAAGCACTTCTTTATCTGCCAGGACAGCCGAAACCGGGTACAAGCCGCCTGAGAGCGCTTTGCCGATGATGGTCATGTCCGGACGGACTCCATCGTATTCTGAGGCGAATAGTTTGCCCGTGCGCCCCAAACCAGTCTGGATTTCATCAGCGATGAAGAGCACATTGTTTTGTTTGCACAGGTCTGCCGCGCCGCGCAGATAGCCTTCGGGCGGGATGATGACGCCGTTTTCACCCTGGATGGGTTCCAGCATGACCGCGGCAGTGTTGGGGCCAATGGCGGCTTCCAATGCTGCAAGGTCACCGAAGGGGACAACCTTGAATCCGGGCGTGAATGGACCAAACGCGTCTTTGTACAGCGGTTCGGTGGAGAAAGAGACGATAGTCACGGTGCGGCCGTGGAAGTTTCCTGCGGCAACGATGATTTCAGCCTCATACTTCGGGATACCCTTAACCGCGTAGCCCCATTTACGGGCGACTTTAATCGCTGTTTCGACAGCTTCCGCGCCGCTGTTCATCGGCAGGCTCATTTCGTAACCAGTCAAATCCGAGAGCTTCTTGTAGAAGATTCCCAGCTTATCATTGCGAAAAGCGCGTGAGGTCAGGCTGATTCGCTGGAGCTGGTCTGTCATTGCCTGCACAATTCTGGGATGGCAGTGGCCCTGGTTCAGCGCGGAATAAGCGCTTAAGCAGTCCAGATAACGGTTGCCTTCGACGTCTTCTACCCAAACGCCTTTACCTTTGGCCAGCACCACGTTCAACGGTTTATAGTTGTGTGCGCCGTACTGGTCTTCAAGATTGATAAAATCCTGGGAATTCAATTTATTCTCCTTTCAAGAGCGCGTAAAGAATAGCTTTTTGAGCATGCAGGCGGTTGTGCGCCTGCGGGAAAATCCGGGAGTGCGGTCCGTCCGCGACACTATCGGTGAGTTCATGGTTGCGGTGGGCGGGCAGGCAGTGCATCACGATGACATCGGGATTTGCTTCCGACACCAACTGGTCATTGACCTGGTAGGGTGGGAACACACGTTCCCGCGCGGCAGCTTCTTCTTCCTGACCCATGCTGGTCCAGGTATCCGTGTAAATCACGTTCGAGAATTTGGCTGCTTCGTGCGGATCTCTGAAGAAGCTGATGCGGGAACCGCTGTCGCGGGCGATTTCCAGCGCGGTTTTTACAGCCGCGCCGGGCATGTCGTAATTCTCTGGATTCGCGATGCTGAAATTCGCGCCCATCTTCGCGCTGATTTGCATGAGGGATACCGCCACATTATTGCCA
Organism: uncultured Anaerolineaceae bacterium; assembly: GCA_964590535.1. Lineage (GTDB taxonomy): Bacteria > Chloroflexota > Anaerolineae > Anaerolineales > Anaerolineaceae > Mesolinea. Next base: position 16,574 of record CAZPWL010000004.1, on the reverse strand, counting down.
TCTCCCACATAGGTCACGTTAATGCCCTTGAGTCTTCCGAAGTTTTCGTAGATGGTCAGCGCGTCCGCCAAAGCCTGACAGGGATGGCTGAAATCGCTCAGCCCGTTGATAACTGGGATGTTCGCCCAGTGTGCAAGCTCGAGAACGTGCTGATGTTCGAAAACCCGCGCCATAATCCCGTGAACGTAGCCTTGCAAGACGCGCGCGATATCTGCCACAGATTCGCGTTTGCCTAAACCAATCTCATTGGGAGAGAGGTAAAGGGCGTCTCCTCCCAGGTGGCGCATGGCCATGTCAAAGCTAACGCGAGTGCGCAATGAAGGCTTCTGGAAAATCATCGCCAGTACTTTCCCCTTTAGAACGGGTTCATTACCGCCTTCCTGGTATTCCCGCTTGAGCCGTACAGCAAGGTCCAACAAATCCTGCAGCTCTTCCTGACTGTAATCGATGATGTCCAAAAAATCTTTGTGCATACACTCTCCTTAGTATTGTTATCTACTTCCACACCAAAATAGGACCTGGCTTAGCCTATGGTCTTATCGGATTTTACCAGACTTAAGCGCTTCTACGCCTTCCAGCAAGCGAATAAGCTGGGTAAGAAAAGCCCACAGCCCAAAAGCGGCCAGCGCAAAGCAGGCGATATTCACATACTGCGGCAAGTTCACGAAAATCGATTCCGTATCCGCCAGAAACTCTGTAAGAATTTTCTGGTAACTTTCTAGAATAGGACCGGCATCCGCGAAACTGGTCTTGATTTTCGCGGTCTGGACGGAGAGCGCTCCGACATCTTTTCCCAGCTGCTCAATATCTCCGGCGGATTGCTGCAAGTCCCCGGTAATGTCAGCCAGCAGCGGAGATAGGCTGCTGATGTCCCCGGACAGATTTTCGAGCGTGACGTGCAGCGGGACTTCCGGGACGTAATCCAGCCTTAGAAAAGGGATTCTTGCCATCAGCTGCAGGGTTGAGTCAATAAGCTTCGAGCTTTCGGAGGCGGATTTCAGCGTGGTTGCACCCTCTGACGCAATCGCGGACATATCCGTGCCGATAAGCTTGCTAAGGTCCGTCAGGAAAGGGGACAATCCTGCCACAGAGGTCTCCAACGTGTTCAAGGAGCTTTGAAGCTCGTCAAAGCTGGCTTCTACATCGTGCATCGACTCAGTTATGAGCTTCAGACCGTCGTTGGTAGTTGTCAGTGTTTGCTGGAGGGACAATCCGAGTTTTGAGGAGAAGCTGATGAGCGGTAAGCGGGCAGCCAACGCCCCTCCTGCTATCGCGGCCGCCATGAGCATGCCGACAATGCTCAGGACCACCAGCAAGAGCGCTCGGGATTTGTGAGGTCTGGTGCTGGCGTCATTCATGGCTGATGCTCCCGCGTATCGGATTGACAATATCTTTCAGGATTTCGTCCTGCAGGATGCTCATTTCTTCCAGCTCAGCTTCTTCCAGGTGGTCATAGCCGTTCAAGTGCAAGACGGCATGGACGAAGAGCATTTCCAACTCCTCCTGCAGGCTGAAACCTCTTTCTTCCGCCTGAGCAAGTGCTTTCTCGATGGAGATGACGATATCCCCGATGAAACGACTTCCGGTTTCCAGGTCGACAAACTCGTTTTCGAAGGAAAGTACGTCAGTGGCTTCGTCCATACCACGGTAAGCTTTGTTCAGCTTGCGGATCCCGGCGTTATCCGTGATTTTCAGGGTCACAGCGTCCTGAGCATGTCTGCCAAGCTTTTCCGCGGTCTTCTGGTAAGCGAGCATAAGCCGCTCTGTTGAAACCATCGTGTGATACTTACGGGGGAGAATAAAATCAATCATGCGCAGTTCCTTCCATGATCGGTATTACCCGGCGGAATTGCTGCCATTGGCTTCGGTGTTTCCGTTGGGTCTCAGGGTCGGGTATTGAATACGAGGGTGATAAGACCGCTGCAATGTCTTAAAGAACGAGTCTTCGATAGTACTCAGGTCTTTCAATGTCAGGTCCGTGGCGTCCAACTGGCCTTCATTCTTGTACGTATCGATGGTTTTGCGGATGAGCGCGCGGATTTCATCATCCGTTCGGGGAGTCTCAGAACGGGAGCGGGCTTCGGTGCCGTCCGATAGCATCAGGATGGCGGTCTCCCGGGACTGCGGTTTGGGACCCGGGTAGGTAAAAAGTTCTTTATTGACGCTCGTCGGGTCGTCCGCCGCGTTTGTAGCTTTCGAAAATTGATAAAGGGTGAGCATCGTCCCATGATGTTCGCGAATGAAATCAATCACACGGGAAGGCAGACGGTATTTCTTTGCCAGCGCAACGCCATCGTGTACATGTTGAATGATGGTCGCGGCGGTTGTGGCTGGGTCCAGGTCGTCATGGGGGTCCAGTTTGTCCTTCACCTGGTTCTCGATGAAGAATGCCGGGTTGTTGGCTTTGCCGGCATCGTGAAACAATGCGCCGACACGGACCAACATTCGATCCGCGCCAATGGCTTCGGCGGCTTGCTCTGCCAGGTTGGATACCAGCAGGCTGTGCTGGTAAGACCCGGGCGCGTTTCGCAGGATGTACTGCAGTAAGGGGTGGTCCGGTCTAGATACATCCAGGAGCTGGAGCGCGGTGGGGATGTCCAGAATCTGGGACACGACGTATTGGAGCAGAAGGGCAAGGCTGCCTGAGGCAAGCCCATTAATGAGGGCTGAGGCAACCAACGAGGTGAGGCCGAGCAGGTCTGTGTAGGTATCGCCCAGGCGGAACGCAACGACCACAGCCATCGCGGTGACGCCGGTGAGCAGCCCTGCGGCAAGGAACGCACTGATTCGCCGCGCGCGGCCTATGGTGAGCATCCCCACGATAGCTGGAACGAGGTAGAACACGCCTAATTCAGCATCGCGGGTGTTATCGAAGACCATCAGAATCGCGAGGAAGAGGCTCAGTACGACGCCGATTTCGAGGTTGAAAATGATGGAAAGCGTCAGCGCGAAAGCTGCAACCGGGTAAAGGTACGGCACAATCGTACGGTCCACGACCAGAAAACGCCCCAAGGCAAGGAAAAGGATAAACATGCTGGCAATTACCAGCAGGGCTTTGACCGAGAAGAAGGGCTGGTCTTTCCGACGAAGGAAATAAAGCGTTGTTATAACCGCAACGGTACCGGTCAGTACAGCGCTGGTGATGATGCGGTCGGTCTGGTTAACTGGCTTTGCAAGCCCAAAAACGTTTAATGCTTCGTAATCTTCTTCGCGAATTATCTGACCGCGGCGCACGACAACTTCTCCGGCGATGATTTGACGGGAAATTGGCTCTATGCCCGCGCGGGCTTGTTCGCGCGCAAGGTTCGTTTGTTCTTCGCTGAACAGGCTGGTTGGCGTTATTAGCGGCGAAACCAAGGCGATGACCGTCTGGGATTCGTCCTGCCCGAACGAAAAATCGATTACAGCCGGCAGGTTACTCCGGATTTGGGACATGTTGTCGTTGCGGATTGTGTCGCGCATGACTTGCTCTAAAACGCGTCGGGCTTCCGCCTCGATGTCCTGCCAGGTCTGCTCGTCAAATTCAAGCAGCTGCTCTGAAACAGCGCTGCTGAGTGTTACAGAATCAATGGCAGCGAGGTCAGATATTTTTTGTTCCTGCGTTGAAAAGCTGTCTTTACGCACCGCGGAGATATAGTACAGGACGCTGTTCAGTGTTTCGAATTGATGACGGGAGATACTTGGGTCCGAGGGTAAAAACACAGGTGAGACAGCCGCCGCCGCTTGCGTACGGGCGCGTTCTGTGAGCACTTTACTTTCATATGTGATGGAGTAGGGCGCGAGTATTTCCTGGGAGGAAGCTTCTCCCACGCCAGAGGGGATGTTAGATTGGCTGAGAAGTTGCGGAAGGACCAGGCAGCCAAAAATTAGCAAGCTGCTGATAATCAAAATTAACAGCCGCAGAACGCCTTGCGTAAATCCTGCTGGTTTGTTGTTGGTATCCTGCTTTTTTGCCATGGCTAAGCCAGTTTGCTGAGGCAGTCCTTTACCACCCGGCTCGCGTCCTGATTGGTGGCGCGCCCTGCCAGTTTAGGAATGAGTACCTTTAGCACCTGACCCATGTCCTTTGGAGACGCAGCGCCGGTTTCGTGGATGACTTCCTTTGCCAATGCCACTAACTCAGCTTCAGTCAGCTGCCTGGGAAGGTAGGCTTCCAACTCTTTGATTTCCAATCGGGATTCGGCGACCATCTCGGCGCGCCCTGCTTTTTCAGCGTCGACGATGGTATCCAACTTGGTCTTGATTTCTTTCTGGACCACCGCGAGAAATTCTAAATCACTGAGCTGAGCGCTTTTCGCGACCTCCGCCAGTTGGATGCTGGAAATCAGCAGGCGCAGTACGCGCTTTCGCAGCGGGTTTTGATCCTTGATGGCTTTTTGCAGATCTTCTTTGAGTCTTTGATTGTTATCCATGCGGAGTATTATACCTGCCTTATCCTCCGCTGATGGCAGCTGTCCCGGACTATTAAGGACCCAGGATAACCAGGGCGCGGATTTGATCCAAAATTGCCTGACCAATGCCGGGAACGTTCAGAAGCTCTTCCAGGTTCGTATACGGACCGTGTTCTGAGCGGTAGTTAATGATAGCCGCCGCTTTGCTCTCGCCGATACCCGGCAAGGTCATCATCGTTTGCAGGTCGGCGCTGTTAATGTTCACCAACGGCTGTGCAGGATCAACCGCGGTTGATGCACGGGAGCTGTCTTCAACCGGTACAGCTTCGCCAACCCTAGGCATGTACACGCGCTGACCGTCCACCAGGAATGCTGAGAGGTTTATCCGGTCAAGGTCGGCGTCCTGGGCAGCTCCTCCTGCCGCGGAAATTGCTGCGTGGACGCGAGATCCGGCTGGAAGTGAGTAAACACCTGTGCTTTTTACCGCTCCGGCAACATACACTTCGATCGCGGCGGCAGTCGGCGTGCCTTGAGCGCGTTGGTCCGGCGTGGTGGTAACAAGCTGAATGGGTTCACCCCGCTGCGGCAGAATCATCAAGAGAATAACGCCGGAGAGCAGCAGTCCCCCGATGAAACCAAGCAAGACTGACTGCCAGGTTTTCATGCGCCGAGCGGCTGGGCTTGTTCGTTCGCTTGCTCAAGCGCGTACATGCGGTTGAAGGCAGCGATAGCAACTTCGAGCATATCTTCTGTGGGCTCCTTAGTCGTCAGTTTTTGCAGGAGCAGGTTGGGCGCAATGATTGCGCGCACGAAAGCACTCTTGTCCATCGCCCGGGCAGCCCAACGGATGTATTCGTATGCAATGCCTGCCACAAGCGGCAGCATCAGCACGCGCGAGATAAGGCGCCAATGGAGGGGAAGCGGACCCAGCAAGGAAAAGATCAACACGGAAAATATTACCAGGGTCAGAATGAAAGAGGTGCCGCAGCGCGGATGAACTTTGGTCTGTAATGCTACGTTCTGGGGAGTGAGTTCCACCCCGGATTCGAAGGCATTGATAGTTTTATGCTCCGCGCCGTGGTACATGAAGGTGCGTTTGATGTCCGGCATTTTCCCGACCAACGCTAAATAAGCAACGAGGATGGAAAGCCGAAGAAAACCCTCCAGGACGTTGCTCCACCAGGAGCCGAGCTGCAAGGCTTTATCAATCCAACCGGCAGCCAGGGCAGGCAGCAGGAAGAACAGCCCCACGCCCAGCGCTAACGCCACAAGGACGGTCAAAACCAGCGTGCCGCCCTCAATTTTCTCGTCTTCGCCGGTTTGGACATTGGCTGCTTTGGTCAGGTAGCGCATGCCCATCTCCAGGGAGTCCCACAAGCTTAATACGCCGCGCACAAACGGGGTTCTAAACCAGACTGAGCGGTAGACTTCGGGAAGCTGTTCGTCAAACATCACAATCTCGCCCTGAGGGGAGCGGACTGCCATTGCGACGGCTTTTTTGCCGCGCATCATCACTCCTTCGATGACGGCTTGACCGCCGTAGGAAGGCATTTTCAGTTCGGGGGTGGAATCACTTGGCATGGTCAAAACTCAACAGGAAGCGGATTAAAGCCTGCACGCCAAGGTTCCAAGTGGGCAGATGCTGATGTTCGTTAGGTGAATGGATTTGGTCGTCGGGCAGCCCAAAACCGGTGAGGAGAGACTTGACACCCAGGTATTTCTGCATAGTTGTTGCTACCGGGATGCTGCCGCCTTCGCGTTTGTAACACAGCGGTTTATTCCAGGTTTCTGAGAGCGCGCCGGAGAGCTGTTCGAGCCCGGGCGCGTCATCCGCCAGATAGGCAGGCGCGCCGGAGTGTTTGAAGATAGTCAGCCGCACGGAATCCGGGGTCAGGCTTGTTATGTACGCCTCAATGAGAGCGAATATTTCATTGGGGTCCTGGTCCGGGACAAGCCGGCAGGAAATCTTGGCTTTTGCGTAGGCAGGGATGATGGTCTTGCTGCCCTCACCAATAAATCCAGAGTACATCCCGTTCACATCCAGGGTTGGTCTTGCACCGCTGCGTTCCAACGGTGAATAACCCGCTTCGCCATACAGCTGGGGGACGCCGGTCATTTGCAGCATCGCGTCGGGGTCGGAGGGCACTGAGGCGATTCGCTGTTTTTCCTCGGGGCTGAGGGGCAAAACTTTATCGTAAAAACCGGGTACTGCCACAGAGCCGTCAGGGTTGTGCAATCTGGCGATGATGGCAGCAAGCACATTCGCTGGGTTGGCAACGTTCCCGCCAAAAAGACCGGAATGCAGGTCCGCTTTGGGGCCGTCCACTCGCAATTCCATATAAAGTAAGCCGCGCAGGCCGTAGACAATGGTCGGCGCGTCTTTGGAAACCATGCCGGAGTCCGGGTTGAGGACGATGTCGCACGCGAGTAAATCGGTATGCGTTTCGATGAAGCCGTCCAGCGAGGGCGAACCGATTTCCTCTTCGCCTTCCAGCAAGAATTTCAGGTTTACAGGCATTGGACCAGCGGCAAGCACACTTTCAACTGCTGCCAGCGAAGCCATCACCTGTCCCTTCATATCCGACGCGCCGCGGGCGATCATGTATTCGCCTGAAATGGTCGGCTCGAAAGGCGGGGTGTGCCATTCATCGATGGGGGCGACAGGCTGCACGTCGTAATGCCCATAGATAAGGATGGTTGGGGCAGCTTCGGCATCCGCGCGCTTTTCGGCAAAGAGTATCGGGTGAACCTTGGTCGGAAAAACCTCCACATGCTCCGCGCCTAAGCTGCGCAGTTTGTCCGCGAGAAAATCACAGGCGGCATGCATGTCTGCGCTGTGCTCTGGGTCCGTGGAGACCGAGGGGATGCGGACCAATTGCTGGTATTGCTTGAGAAAGTAATCTTTATGTTCTGTAAAAAATTCTAAGGATTTTGTTATATGTGTCATGTGGTTTCCTCTTAAAACTTCCGTTGATTATATGCGATTTGAAGGTGATTTGTGTTAGCATTGACTAAACAACAGCATTTTTGGAGCGCATGGCAGTCATGAACAGCGATGATATCCTTTCAAAATCACTGAAACACAACTTGTGGACCTGGACAGCACAGCGCAAAGCGGAAGTCCTGCCGGTAGAAAGAGCAGAAGGCGTCTACTTTTGGGACACCAATGGCAAACGCTATCTCGATTTCAATTCCATGGTGATGTGCGTAAACATCGGGCACGGCAACAAGCATGTGCAGGATGCTATGATCCAGCAGATTCGCGAACTGACGTTTGCCGGCCCTCACATGGCGACCAAAGCCCGCGCGCTGTTGGGCGAAAAGTTGGCTTCCATCACACCGCCCGGACTGACCCGCTTTCTTTACACCCTGGGCGGTTCTGATGCCAACGAAAACGCGGTAAAAGTTGCGCGGGATTACACCGGCAAGTTCAAAATCCTGACCCGCTACCGCTCATACCACGGCGCGACCATGGGCGCGATGGCTTTGACCGGGGACTACCGCCGCCTGCACTGGGAGCCGGAAACGATGCCCGGCGTGGTACATTTCCTGGACCCTTATGCCTATCGCTCGCCTTTCTTCCCGGATGGCAGCCTTGACGAGGAAAGCTTCAGCAACGCTTACCTTGCCCACCTTGAAGAAATCATCCGCTTTGAGGGTCCGGAGACGATAGCGGCAGTGCTGATTGAGACCGTGACAGGCACCAACGGCATACTCGTTCCTCCTGCTGGCTATCTGAAGGGCGTGCGCGCATTGTGTGACAAATACCAAATTTTGCTCATTACCGATGAGGTGATGTGCGGCTTTGGAAGGACTGGAAAATGGTTTGCCTCACAGCATTGGGATGTCGTTCCGGATATTATCACGATGGCCAAGGGGCTTACATCCGGTTACGCGCCGTTGGGAGCTGTGGCGATGAAAGAGGAAATCGCCGCGACTTACGACGACCGGCAGTTTGTGGGTGGGATGACTTACAACGGGCATCCTGTGTCGCTGGCTGCCGCGCTAGCCAACATTGAGGTGATTGAACAGGAAGGACTGCTGGAAAACGCAGCGCGCCGCGGGGAAACGCTTAAGGGACTGCTGTCGGAATTAAAAGAAAAGCACCCATGCGTAGGCGATGTGCGCTCCATCGGCTTATTTGGGGCGGCGGAATTGGTGCGCGACCGCGCCAGCAAGGAAGCCCTGAGCCCCAGCGGGAAAGCGCTCAGCCCGGTGATGAAGCGAGTCAAGAATTTCATCCTTGAGCGCGGCGTGTTCATGTACAATACCTTTCACACGCTATTGTTTATCCCGCCCTTAATTATTACGGACGCGCAGCTTCGTGAGGGCTTTGAAGTGGTGGATGCCGCGCTTCGGATCGCGGATAGCGAAATTCAGGCTGGATTGGAGTAAAGCTGAGAGGCATGGAAGTAAACTCGCATCATCAACTCGTGATTATTGGCGGCGGCCCGGCTGGGTTCGCTGCCGCGCTTTACGGTGCCCGCGCTGACCTTGGACCGGTCATCTTTTCGGGCATGCTGCTGTATGGGCAGGCTTCCCAAACGGATGTGATTGAGAATTATCCTGGCTTCCCGGAAGGGATTCAGGGCGTGGAGTTAGGCAAACTCTTTGAACAGCAAGCTCAGCGCTTTGGAGCCCTCATCGAATATGACCAGGTGCTCTCGCTCGATCTCCAGACTCGCCCTTTCGCAATTCAGACTTACAGTGGCAGCATTACCGCAGATTCTGTGATTCTCGCGATGGGCGCTGACCCGAAAAAACTGCAGGTTCCCGGAGAAGCAGAGTACACCGGCAGAGGGGTTTCGTACTGCGGTACTTGCGATGGTTTCTTTACCCGCGGAAAGGACATTCACGTGATCGGCGGAGGGGATACAGCGCTGGAGGAAGCCATTTTCCTGACGCGCTTTGCCCGCAGTGTTACTGTGGTTCACCGCAGAGACGCGCTGCGAGCTGGGGCTATCCTGGAAAAACGCGCGCGAGAAAACCCAAAAATTCACTTCCTGTGGAACACAGTCGTGGATGAAATTCGTGGGGACGAAAAAGTTGTTGGTCTCGTGGTACACGACGTGAAAACCGGTGAGCAAAGCGAAATCCCTACGCAAGCTGTTTTTATTTTTGTGGGGCATCATCCTAACGTCAGCTTAATCACAGGACAAATCGCCCTGGACAAACAAGGCTATGTCAAGATTGACGACAAGATGGAGACTAATATCCCGGGCGTTTTTGCCGCGGGAGAAATCGCAGATGCCCATTACCGGCAGGTGATTACCTCTGCCGGTATGGGTGCCGCCGCCGCGATTTCGGCGACGCATTATCTGGAAAATCTCGGATGTAATTAACCGCTTAAGGGGTGGGTGTAACGCTCACCCCGGTGCCAATCCAGGAGAACACGCGCTTCTCGCTGAGGAAGCCAGCTTCTTCGTAAATCGGATTGGTGGTCCCACTGTTTATCTGCCGCGCCACTGCTATGGACCATTGAATAATGTGGGGCGTGGTGTCCAGCGGTCTGAAGCTGGTGGGCAGGATGAAGCGTGTGTCCCGGACGTATTCGACGAGGATGCGCCCATTGCCAGCGGTCAGGTCTTCCACGGTTACGCGGTACAGCTCGTTCTCACGCAGGTCCGCTACCGCGGCCCACTGCAGAGTGATGGCGTCTTGAGAAGCGCTGAAGGCGGCGCCGGAGCTGGGGAGCAGCAGGTTTGGCGCTGGATAAGGCGGCGCAGGGGTCGGTGTGGGGGTGGGGCCGGCGGTGGGTTTTCGTTCACACAGCGGAATAATCAGGTTCAAACCCTCATACACAACGTCGTTAGTCATGCGGTTATACTCGCGGATGGAAGCCATCGTCACGTTGTAATTAAGAGCAATACTGCTGAGGGTCCAGCCGGATTCCACTTTGATAGAGATTGTCTGGCAGTCGGATTCGGTCGCTTCGATGCCGGAGGATGTGGCGGTTGGCTGTGGTGAAGGCGTGAGCGTCGGCTGGGGAATCAGGAGCAGGTCACCTTCTTTGATGGTGCAATTCGCGTCCAGGTTGTTCTGGCGGATAATGCTTTGGATTGAGACGCCGAAAACAGCCGCGATAGAGGAGCAGTAGTCCGTGTTGCGGACGGTATACTCAATCGGCGGAAGCGGGGTCCAGGTTGGGAGCGGAGTCGGCGTGAGCGTCTGGGTAGGCGTAATCGTTTGGGTGGGGGTCAGAGTAGGGGTTGTTTCGACGACTTGACCGGGGAGTGCTGGCGCAGCAGCGCTGCCTTTTACAATAAAGAAAACCAGAAGCCCTGCAAGCGCTAAAAAGATAAATCCAAGCGCGATCGCTACAGGCAGATTCAGGCGGACCTCAGGCAGCTTGCGGGTTGGAATTCCCGAGCCTTTTTTTACCGAAGCGGTGGCGGAAAGCTGCGTGCCGCAAACCAGGCAGCGGGAAGCGGTCTCGCTCAGGCGGGTGCCGCAAACCGGACAAATTTTCGTGTTTTGGGTGTTTTTTTCTTGACTCATAATAGGTTCCAGGAGAGTTAGTATACACAGCCCTTCATAAACCCGCAAGTCAGGTGGGTGCAGGAGGGTAGGGCTGTTAGAATAATCGTATGTTCAGCATCTATATCCACGTGCCGTTTTGCGCACGCAGATGTCATTATTGTGATTTTATCACGTACGCCGGGCAGCTTGCGCTTCTGCCGACTTACGCTGACGCGGCAGCGCAGGAGATACGCATGTTGGGTTTGGCTGCGCGAGGAAACACTTCGCCTGCAGATACCATCTATTTTGGCGGCGGCACGCCTTCTTTGCTGGAACCCCGGATGGTGGGCGCGCTGCTTGAAGATATTACCCGGTCTTTTGGCATCCCAGACGACGCTGAGATAAGCCTGGAAGCCAATCCCGGCACCCTGGACCCCGAAAAACTGAAAGCGCTGCGGGTTGTTGGCGTCAACCGCCTGAGCCTGGGCGTCCAGTCCTTTTCGGATCCTGAACTGGCGCTCTTGGGTAGAATCCACTCGCGCCAGCAGGCGGAGGAAAGCATCCGCTGGGCGCGGGATGCCGGTTTTGATCAGCTCAGCTTCGATCTTATCTCAGGTCTCCCGCTGCAGACACTGGATGGGTGGCGCGAGAATCTCCGGAAAGCGCTAAGTTTTGAACCGGAGCACCTCTCTGTTTACAGCTTAATCGTGGAAGAGGGCACTCCGCTTGAAAGACAAATTGACAGTGGCGCGCTGCCTGAGCCTGACGAGGACCTTGCCGCTGATATGTACGAATTGACGCAGGACGTGCTCGCCCGCGCGGGCTACACCCAGTATGAGATTTCGAGCTGGGCGTTATCTGATGCTCACGAGTCGCGGCACAACAAAGCTTATTGGAAAACCACGCCTTATCTTGGGATTGGGGCGGCTGCCCACAGCTTTGTGGGCGCGTACCGAATGGAAAATGTCCCCGGCATTCAGGATTACATCAATCGTGTCCACCAGTGGGAACACGGATTGGATTTCCCCTTTTCGCCTGCGAATCTTAACCGGATGGAATTGGAACCTTACACCCAAATGCAGGAAGCCGTCCTGCTCGGTTTGCGCCTGACCCGCGAGGGGTTAACGCTATCGGAATTCGCGCGCAGGTTTGGCCAGGACGCGCGGCAGGTTTTTGCCACCGAAATCAAGCGCCTGCAGGAAAAACAGTTGGTGGAATTTGAGCAGTTCGCGGACGGCGCGCACCTTCGCCTGACGCGCCGCGGGGTACTGCTCGGTAACCAGGCGTTTATGGAGTTTGTTTAACTAATCCTTGGTAAGTGTGATGGGCGTACCGAAACCATGCCGCTGCCAGTCTTCCGGCGCGGCCACGGGCGTTGTCCACAGGTAGATCCATTTAGCATCCGCCATGGTCATGTTGATGCAGCCGGCGCTCATGGGCGTGCCAAAATTGGTGTGCCAGTAGGTGCCGTGGGTCGCGATGCCTTCTTTCATTTCAAAAAAGCAATTCCAGGGTACGCCGACAAGCTCATACGCGCGAATATCGCTGGTGACATAGCCGTTCCCCATGTGTTTGGACGGCATCTTGGTTTGGATATTGTAGGTGCCGATGGGAGTCAGGCCTCCGGAGGAGATTTTTGTCTCGAATACCAGATTGTCATATTCGTAGGCTTTCAGCCGTTGGAACATAATCGAGATTTCGATGCGCTTTTTCCCGATCGGGACTTCCGGAGAAATGGGCTGCAGCTCTTCATCCGTGACGAATCGCAGGTGCTCGGATGGCACTGCCAGCATGACGCTGTTTTTCTCATCCTTTATCTTGTACCAAGGCTTTTCATCCGGTCCCGTAACCACATCCATGACCCAATGGGTCGTGCCGTAATACAGCCGGTATTCCGGAATCCAACCCTCATGCGGACTGTAGAACATGGCGCGCGTATAGGGCACAGTGATTTCGGCCAACTGCCCGGTTGGGCGTATGTCCGTGTTCAGGCTGTTCAGCCTGTAGTGCACTTCGTATACATCACCGCTGAAGATGTAACCGCCCCAAACCCGGAACCAGATTGGGTTCCAGAACGGACCAGCTGTGCTTTCGACCTCGTCGTATACGTTTACGATCTCGTTGTATCCGATCTGGTAGATGATCAGGCTGTTTTCATCCGGCAACTTGTGGACGCTGACGCCGTCCTGGTTGCCAACCAGCACCAGACGCGGCGTTTTATTCGCGGCAAACACCTTGCGGGCGGGCAAGGCCGCCGCGGCTCCCAGCCCAATCAGGCCAAGTTTCAGAAATTCCCGACGTGTAAGCTTTGGTTCCATCTCAACTTTTTTTACTTTAATCCAGGTCCTTTGGATTGATGTCCGCAACCGAGTTGAATACCCATTTAGGTCGGTAGGAGAATTTTTCCATGCCAGCGCGGTCGGTTGTTCCGCTGAGCACGAGCACGGTATCCATGCCGCTTGAGATGCCGCTGAGGACATCCGTATCCATCCGGTCGCCAATCATAATGGAGTTTTCGGAGTGTACATCCAGATAGTTGAGCGCGGATCGCATCATCAGCGGGTTTGGTTTTCCGACGTAAAAGGGCGCGATTCCCGTAGCGCGCTCAATCAGGGCGGCCATTGCGCCGCAGGCGGGCACCAGACCTTGCTCAGAATTGCCGACCGGGTCGGGATTGGTAGCAATGAAACGGGCACCAGCTGTGATCAGGCGAACCGCGACGGTGATTTGCTCGATACTGTAGGCAAAGGTTTCACCCAGCACGACGTAATCCGGATTAACGGCGGTCTGTGTGTAACCGATGGCATGAATGGCTTCGCTAAGACCAAGCTCACCGATGACATACGCGGTGCCTTTTGGGCGCTGATTCTGCAAGAAAGCGGCTGTTGCTATCGCCGAGGTATACAGGCGGTCTTCCGGGATGTTCAATCCCGTTGTCTGCAGCCTGTGCGCCAAATCGCGGGTTGTGTAAAGCGGGTTGTTCGTAAGGATGAGGAACTTCCGTTTTTCTTCAATCAGTCGGTTGATAAAACCGTCGGCGCCGGGAATCAAGTTTGTTCCGTGCACGAGCACGCCGTCCATGTCAATGAGGTAATTCTTTTTTTCTTTAACCATATAACTCCTAAAATAATTCAAAGCTTGATAAAAGTTCAAGCCGCTGTTGATTTTACCAGCAGCGGCTTGAAATTGTTTTGCTTGTAGAATATGCTACTTTTTGGTCAGAATGATACGCGCGTCCACAACCTTGACGCCCTGACCATTTTCGTAGACGATGACCGGATTGGCGTCAGATTCCGCAATTTCATCTTTCAGGTCGTAGACCATGTAAGCGTACGCCGCGAGCACCTTTGCCAGTGCGGCTTTATCGCGGGGACTTTCGCCGCGCGTTCCGTTCAGAATAGCCGCGCTGCGAATTTCGTCTTCCATGCCAAGTGCTTCTTCCTCAGAAATAGGCGCTACTCGGAAGGTTACGTCCTTGAGAACTTCCACAAAGATACCGCCCAGACCGAACATCACGGTCGGTCCGAAGGTGCTGTCATTGACGGAGCCAATGATAACCTCAGTTGCCCAGGGTGCCATTTCCTGCACGGCAATGCCTTCGATAAAGGCGTTTGCCTTGTAGTTGCGCGCATTTTCCAGTATTGTCCGGTAGGCTTCCTTAGCCTGCTCGGCGCTTTTAATGTTCACTTTGACGCCGCCTGCATCCGATTTGTGCAGAATGTCCGGAGAGACAATCTTCATCACAACCGGGTAACCGATTTTTTCCGCAAGCTTAACGGCTTCTTCTTCGGAGGTCGCAAGTTCGGTTGCCGTGACAGGCAGGCCGTACAAATTGAAGACCTGTTTGGCTTCCACTTCGGTAAGCGCGTCACGGCCTTTTGCCCGGGCGGCGGATATGATCGCGCGAGCGCCGCTCGCGTTAACAATTCCTGGTTCGTAGCTGCCGTTGTGATTAAGTTCCTGCATGCGCTGGTCATCGCGCAGGGTGGCAATAGCTTTCACAGCCACATCCGGCGCGTTGTAGGCGGGGATGCCGCGTTCTACCAACCATGCCATCGCCTTGTCACTTCTCTCGCCGCCGACAAAGGAAACCGTGATCGGTTTCTCGGTTATTCCAGAGTCCCGCCAACCGCGTAAAATCGCGTCAGCGATTTGCTCTGGTTCCGTGATGGCGGTTTCGCAGTACAGAACCACCAGGCCGTCCACCCAGGGGTGCGAGTAAGCGCTGCGGGTGGTCTCGTAGTACCAATCGTTGCCTGCCATGCCGGTCATATCCACCGGGTTTTTCGCTGAGCCGAAATCTGGCATGTGCTTCTTCATCTCTTCCTGTACATCCGCGGGGGCAAAATGCAAGGGAAGGCCGTACTTTTCCGCGGAGTCTGTCGCGAGCACGCCCACGCCGCCGCCATTGGTCAGGATAAGCAGGTTTTCGCCTTTCATGCGGGGTTGCAGGGAGAGCGCCAGCGTGCGGTCAAACAGGTCATTCAGATCTGTCGCCTGGGTAACGCCGGCCTGGCGGAAGGCGGTGCTGTAAATCTTGGCTGCGCCAGCCAAAGAGCCGGTGTGAGAGGCTGCCGCGGCTGCGCCGTGGGCTGAAACACCAGACTTGAGCACAACGATGGGTTTTTCACATGTCCGGGCTGCTTCAATGAATCTTGGACCGTCGCGTAAGCCTTCCACGTAGAGCGCGATGCAGTTGGTATCCTGATCGTCGCTTAGGTAGTTAATCAGTTCAGCGAAATCCACATCCGACATATTGCCGATGGAGACCATTTTGTCAAACCCAACGCGGCGGGTATAGGAGGCCGCGTCCATCGCGATGAGCAGCGCGCCGCTTTGGGAAACCAAAGACGCTTTGCCAGCCAAGGGGAGGAAGGGCGCGAAAGAAGCGTTCATCTTGTCGCTATTGGAGAGCGTGCCCACGATATTGGGACCAAGAACGCGCATCCCGTAGGACTGCGCCACACGGACAATCTCGTGTTCGAGTTCAACTTCGCCGACTTCAGCGAAACCAGAAGTGATGATAATCAGGCCTTTGACGCCTTTCTCACCGCACTGTTTGGTAGCATCAAGGACAAATTTCGCGGGGACAGTAATCACCGCCGCGTCCACGACGTAAGGGATGTCATTGACGGAAGGGTAGCATTTGAAACCAAGGATTTCAACGGCTGTTGGGTTTACAGGGTAAACGCCGCCTTTGTATTCGCTTTCGATCAGGTTGCGGATGACAGTATTGCCAATTTTGCCTGGAGTGGCTGACGCTCCGATGATGGCGATGCTTCTGGGTTTAAGAAGTCCGGTTAAGATGGGGTCCACATTTTCCTCCGAAGAATAGATTAATATCAACCAGAAAGTATACCGCAATAATTAAAAAAAACCGTGAGGAATTACGAAAGTGGCCATGCGCGGCTTGATGATGTTGGCATTTTAAAAACACATTAATTGCGCGTAGCTGTATGCAGACGAGTTTGGGCATAGAGTCCGTGTTTTCATGGGTGGGTGGTGGGTCAAGTGCGTCCGCAG
This sequence comes from uncultured Anaerolineaceae bacterium, assembly GCA_964590535.1. Taxonomy (GTDB): domain Bacteria; phylum Chloroflexota; class Anaerolineae; order Anaerolineales; family Anaerolineaceae; genus Mesolinea. Next base: position 201 of record CAZPWL010000004.1, on the reverse strand, counting down.
CCGGTGCGGGTTATCAGTCAGATTTAGCTTTGACGCTTATCGGAGAAGAGGAATTATTAAAGAAGCCTGCCTTTTTACTTCTCACTTAAATTAGCCACTTAACCTATTTATTAAGTATCAGTTGCGTGTAGTAGTATTGGCTTCTTGGCGCAGAATTTTCCCCACAGGATATAATAGGAGCTAAGGAGAAAAAACATGGGC
>CAZPWL010000003.1:5798-32632 GCA_964590535.1 uncultured Anaerolineaceae bacterium | reverse complement strand
TTACCGGCACGATTAATACCAGCGCTCTCTCTTCTGGCCGCCATACTATTTACGTTCGCTCCAAAGACGCGAACAATAACTGGGGCGCAGTCAGCGCAGTATTTCTGACGGTTGAGGGGGTCGCGAACCTGCCCCCAGTCGTAACCGGAATTCCTGACCAGACAATTATCGAAGGCAGCGCTTTCACCAGCATTAACCTGGATGATTATGCGGCTGACCCCGACAATAGCGATGATCAATTGACCTGGACCTTCAGCGGCAATTCCGCCTTGAGCGTAGCGATTGCTGACCGGGTCGCCGTTATCACCACGCCCAACGCTGAATGGAGCGGATCAGAAACTATTAGCTTCCGCGCGACTGATCCTGGTGGTCAATATTCCCAGGATGCCGCGGTCTTCTCAGTTACTGCAGTTAACGATGCCCCGCTGGTTTCTGATATTCCCGGCCAAACCGTCGCGGAAGGCAGTCCATTCACAACAATCGCGCTGGATGATTACGTAAGCGATGTAGACAATCCTGACGCGCAGATCACCTGGACAAGTTCAGGCAGTTCCACACTCAGCGTTAGCATCACCAATCGCGTCGCGACCATTACTGCGCCGAATCCTGACTGGAGTGGTTCCGAAACGGTCACATTCCGCGCCACGGACCCGGGGGGTTTGTTTGCCGAGGACAGCGCGAACTTTACCATCACGACTGAAAATGACGCCCCGATAGTAGCGGATATCCCCAATCAAACGGTGCCCGAAGGCGGTAGTTTTGTCAGCATCGCTCTGGACGACTACGTCTCTGATGTCGATAACTCCGATGCAGAGCTGGCCTGGGCTTACAGCGGCACTACCGACTTGATTGTCTCTATTGCAGACCGCGTCGCGACTGTTAGTTTACCGACCCCAGATTGGACTGGCTCCGAAACCATCACATTCACTACCACTGATCCTACCGGCCTTAGCGATGCAGACGAAGCCATTTTTGCAGTACTCGTTGGAAACAAGCCTCCGGTGCTAAGCGATATTCCGGACCAGGAAATCGCTGAGGGCGGCAGCTTCATCAACATCAGCCTTGATGATTATGTGTCAGACCAGGATAATACTGATGCCGAGATGACCTGGTCAATTAGTGGGAATACCGCGCTCAGCGTTGTGATTAACGACCGCGTTGCGCAGATAAGCGTGCCGGACACAAATTGGAATGGCTCCGAGACCCTAAGCTTCCGAGCCACCGATCCGAGCGGTTTATTTGATATCGACGAGGCCGTCTTTACCGTTACCGCGGTTAACGATGCCCCGGTTGTGAACGATATTCCGGATCAGAGCGTCCCTGCCGGTGGCACTTTTGCGACTATCGCTCTCGATGACTATGTAAGCGACGTTGATAATGCGGATGCTGACCTTACCTGGTCCGTAAGCGGGGCCGTCGACCTCAGCGTTACCATCACAGACCGTGTCGCGACAATTATTGCCCCCGCGGCTTGGGCTGGGACTGAGACCCTGACCTTCCGCGCGACTGATCCTGATGCGTTATTCGCGGAGGATGCCGCGACATTCACGGTCAGAGCCGCGAACCAAGCACCGGTCGTCTCGGATATCCCCGACCAGACTATCGATGAAGGCGCCGCGTTTGCTCAGATCAGCCTTGATGATTATGTGGCAGACCCTGATAATGCAGACGCGGAGTTAATCTGGACATACAGCGGAAATACCGCATTACAGGTCACCATCACCAACCGCGTCGCAAGCATTAGCGCACCGGATTCCGATTGGAACGGCAGCGAAACAATTACTTTCCGCGCCACGGACCCGGAAGGTTTGTTCAGCGAAGACGCGGCAGTCTTCGTCGTCAATGCAGTTAACTTCCTGCCAGTTGTATTCGCCCAGGAAGTTACTACACAGGCAGGCGCTCCACTATCTATTGTGCTTGCAGGGAGCGACGCTGATAATGACCCGCTCAGCTTCTCCATCACGAGCCAACCAACAAATGGAAACCTCGCAGCCGGCAAGACTTCTGCTGAGTGGATTTACACTCCCGCGGAAGGATTCACCGGCGTGGACAGTTTTACATTCGTTGCCAACGACGGATATGGGAATTCTGAAGCCGCTGTCATTAGCATTACCGTCACTCCTGCCGGTCCGACGCAGGTATTCTGGGATGACTTTGAAAACAATCTGGGTTGGGTCCGCAATGCCAGCGGCACAGATACTGCCACGCTCGGGTACTTTGAACGGGCTAATCCGGATACCAATGTTTACAATGGCGATAAGCAGCTCGGAACCACTGTCAGCGGCTCGTACGATCTGGTCACCGGTCCCTTAGTGGGCAGTTCGGCTGGCGCGTATGACCTCGACGGAGGAACGACAACGATGCGCTCTCCGGCGATAACGCTGCCAACCGGCCGCGAACTGACGCTTTCCTTCAGCTATTACTTCGCCCACTATACCAACTCATCAACTGCGGACTACCTGCGTGTCTATGTTATCGGCAGCAGCAGCGTGAAAGTCTTTGAGGAACTTGGCGCGGCGAACGATGATGATGCTGTTTGGGCTGCATTCAGCGCGGATATCAGCAGCTTTGCCGGCCAGACGGTCTCGATTTCCATCGAAGCCGCTGATGCCAGTACAGCCAGTTTTGTGGAAGCCGCCGTGGATGATGTGCTAATATTGGCGACTACCCCTAATACCCCTCCCAGCGCTGACCCACAGAACCTGAGCACAGCTGAAGACACCGCGCTGCCAATAACGCTTTCAGGTTCCGACCCCGAAGGAAGCCCTCTCAGCTTCACAGTCACGGTCAATCCCGCCCACGGCAGCCTTAGCGGCAGCGCCCCTAATCTTACATACACTCCAGCCGCCAACTATAACGGCGCGGACAGCTTTACCTTTACGGTGAGCGATGGGAAAATGTCCTCCGAGGAAGCTGTGGTCGCGCTGACTATTACGGCAGTCAACGATGCCCCGCTTGCCGCAGCGCAATCTGTCAGCACCACCGTTGATACGGCTCTTACAATCACGCTTTCAGGTTCGGACGCGGATGGTGACACGCTTAGTTACACTGTTGTGAACAACCCTACGCATGGAACCCTGAGCGGTACCGCCCCAAGCCTGACCTACACCCCAAGCGCGGCTTACACCGGTGCGGATTCGTTTACATTCAAGGTTAATGATGGAACTGTGGATTCTGCCGCGGCAGTTATCGCCATCACCGTCAATCCCGCTGGTCCAACCACGGTGTTTACTGACGATTTTGAAACCGATAAGGGTTGGACCTTCAATCCGAATGGGACAGACACCGCCACGCTTGGCGCCTTCCAGCGCGCAAACCCCGAAGCTACGACCTACTCCGGCAATAAGCAGCTTGGCACCACCACCAGCGGCTCCTACGACCTGGTAACCGGTCCGCTCGCGGGCAGCGCAGCCGGCGCGTACGACCTGGACGGCGGGACGACCAGTGTGCGCTCCCCCTTAATCAATCTGCCTGCTGGCAGAACCATCACATTGACCCTACGGTATTACCTGGCACACTATTCCAACTCCTCCAGTTCGGATTATCTGCGCGTGCAGGTTATCGGCGCGACGACCACAACAATCTTATCTGAAGTTGGAGCCAGGAATGACGACGATGCCGTATGGGCGACGCTTACCTACAAGCTAACCAGCTACGCTGGGCAGTCGGTTTACATACTGATAACAGCTGCTGACGCCCCAACCGAGAGTTTGGTAGAAGCCGCAATTGATGACGTAGTGATTATTGCGCAGTAAGTTAAATATTGCCTGATATTTTCTTCAGGCTGCCTCAATCAAGACTAACATAAGCAAAAGTTCAGAACCAGAAAACCTGGTTCTGAACTTTGCTTTTAGCATAAATTATTACTGCCTTTTAGGCTGATTTTTGCCGGTATGAGCAGACGGTGATAGAATCAAGACATCCCCATAAAAAACGCTCCAGAGGTCTCTATGCGCAAACCAACTCAGGACCTTAAGCAGCTTGTCCAGATCATTCTTGTTTTGCTCCTCGCCGGTCTGTCTGGCTTCCACACCGGATTGGTATCTGCAAAGCCGAGTGATCCGCCGGAAGAGAACGCCCAGGATCGGTCCAGCACTCAAACCAACTCCGCGGGGCTTGCCTGGGGCGATCCGGATGGACTGCATTCGGTCTACGGCTGGCCTTTTACTGTCGTGCAAATGGGGCATGTGATTCAGTCATACCAGGATTATGGCGGCGCGCCTTACTTTCATCACGGTATCGATATGATTGCCCCGGACGGGACGGAGGTTTTCACGCAGTCCGGCGGACAGGTGGTCAACATTGAAAACTACAGCTACAACTACTTGTACTGGGAAGTGGCAATCCTGGACGCGGAAGGTTACGTCTGGCAGTACCACCACATCGCGCAGCCGAGCATCCCGACGGCAATTTATCAAGCCTTCCAGGCCTGGCAGCAAGACCATCAAAACGGCGGGTTTATCCCACCAGACACAAAACTTGGGGAAATTGTTGAATGGCCTGTGGAATCTTTTGGGTACCGATTTAACCATATCCATCTGAACATCCTGGCTGAAAATGATATCTACCTGAACCCCCTGGAGTTCCATTCACTTCTTCCGGATATCCAAGCCCCCGAGCTCGAAGACCTGGGCTTGACGCTGAATAACAGCATCCTTAGCCGGGATACTATTGCTGAACAAGAGATTCCGTCTTATGGCCTCTACGCCCACGCGGGAGACCTCTTCCTGAGCCAGGTATACACGCTCCCCCCCTACAAAATCGCCTTCTCACTTGACAGCGCGCCCTGGACAACGGTTTGGGAGTTTCATACCTTCCCTGGCGGCAGCGATGACACGCTCCTGGTGGATGACTTTTTCATTGCGCCTCCGACCTGCGGCGATTACGGCTGCCGCGAATTCTACATCGACCTCGGCTTCACGCTGCTTGGAGAAAGGCGATTCCCAAGCCAAAATGGCAGCCATACGGTGGAGGTACAGGTCTGGGATTATAACCAGAACAGCGATCTGGACACCTACACCTGGACGGTTGTTCATCCGTCTTCAGTGGTTTATACGGGGCTGAGCGCGGAATACACCCCCGCGGGTAACCTGATTCACTGGAGTACAGCCAGCGAGGGTGACGCGCTCGGTTTTAACCTCTATCGTTCGGATACACCCAATGGACTAAAAACCAAGGTCAATGCCAGCTTGATTCCACATCAACCCCTCAATAAAGGTCTTTATGCGTATACAGACGCAAGCGCAGTGCTTGGGCGTGTATACTGGTATTGGCTTGAGGACGAGGACTCCTACGGACCGACGGGTGTGTTATTTGGTCCGCAGATTATCCAGACTGGATGGATGATTAATCTGCCAATCCTGCAAAAAATCGCGGAAGACTGACCCGGATTGGTTCGCAGTACAATCTAATTGCTCAGAGGATGGATAACAGGCATTAAGTAATTTTTCAGCTATGGCTGCCATAAACAAAGGAAAACCAATTATCGACATATCCGCGCAATTACTTGTTCTGCTGAACCCTTTATCCACGAGCGAGACAATAGCTGCTATTCTGGGCAGCTTTAACAGCGAAGACTGGCAGAACTTCTGCCAGTATCTCGAAAGTCACTCCCTGGCAAACCTGCTCTACGCCCGCTTTCAACAGATGGGTCTGCAAGTATTGGTTCCACCGGATGCAGTAGGATTTCTGCGCGAAAATTATCTGGCGAATGCCGCTCGCAATCTGCTTCTTCTGACGCATGCCGCTGAGGTTCTGGCTGCGCTGCAAGCAGAAGGCATACCGGTAATCGGGCTGAAAGGTCTGTACCTGCTGGAGAACGTTTACAAGGACATTGGCGTGAGGGCTATGAATGACCTGGATATTCTGGTCCGCCATGAAGATATCCCTCACACGATCGAAACGCTCCAAAGGCTGTCCTATATGCCCTCCACATTTTTTGACGGCAGCGCTCCAAACCAGGATGTAAAACATGTACCGCCAATGAGCCTGGCGGATGGAACAACGATCGAAGCGCACTGGTCATTATTGGAGGAAGATGAACCCTTTGCCATTGATTCGCGGGGTTTATGGCAACGGGCGCGCCCTGCCCGCTTCGCGGAGACGGACGCAAGCGCGCTTTCCGTTGAAGATTTGATTCTTCATCTCTGTATTCATGCCGTTTACCAGCACTACCTTAAGATTGGGCTGCGCGGCATGTTGGATATCGCGTTGGTCCTGAAAAATGGAGCAGAACACATAAACTGGTCGAAACTGAACGAAATCGCGCGGGAATGGGGCGCTGAAAAGACCCTAGCCTTAAGCTTCGGATTGCTCCAGGACATGGGCTGGGCGCGCTTGCCAGAGGTTTTTTTGTCAGATTTACTCCCAGAACCTCTGGATGCTGCTATACTAACCAAGGCGAAATCTTTACTTCTCCAGGAAAATCTTGCACCCGATGCAATCACTCCAGACGTAGCCGCCTTAACTTCCACAAAAAACCTCGTCCAAAAAGCGAGAGTAGTCCTTAATAGAATATTTATACCCAGACCAGCCCTCGCGAGGCTGTATAAACTCAACCCCAACTCGCCCGGCATCCTGCTGGGGTACTTTAGAAGGACATTCGATTTGTTCCGACAATACGGACGCACAGTCCGGAAGATTTCGGCAAAGGACGAGGCAATTCAACAAGACTTGGAACATGAAAAAGACCGTTTTCTTATTCATGATTGGCAAAAACCCAATTAGAGAGGCGATATGAAGAAGAGTGTTTGGTTTTCAGTATTGTTTGCGCTGGTTTTGATGGTTTCAATCGCAGGTGACCGCAGCGCGAAAGCGGCGGATGTTCAGGCGGTAGATAAACCAGCCTGTACCAACGCAGAAGCCGAGCTTGAGCAGGTGTACCGCGTGTACTACCAATCCGCGGAGGACATCACAAAACTCAAGTCCTATGACTTGTTTGAGTTTAATGACCGTGTGGAAAAATATGTGCTGGTAGCGGCAACACCCTCAGAAATCGCCACAATTCAGAGCATGGGGTTCACCACGACGTTGGATGAGGAGCAAACCGCAAATTACCATAAATTGGACTTGCTGAAAACGCAGGGTTTGGAAACGCTTCCCCCGCCGTACAACTGCTACCGCACAGTGGAGGAGCTGTTCTCCTACGCTTCAGCGCTGGCTACCATCTATCCCAACCTGGCGGAATGGATTGATGTTGGAGATTCCTGGGAGAAAAGCGTCGGGCAGCCGGACGGTTACGACATGATGGTCCTGCGCCTCACCAACGAAGCAATCGCCGGTGTTAAACCCAAACTGTTCATCACAGCCTCCATTCACGCGCGGGAATACGCCCCCGCGGAGCTGGCTGCCCGCTTCGCCGGCTACCTGATTGAAAACTACAACGCCAACCCCGACGTGCATTGGCTGCTGGATTATCACGAGATTCACATCATGCTGACGGCCAACCCGGATGGGCGGAAAGAGGCAGAGGCGGGTATAGAGTGGCGCAAGAACACCAACGAAAACTATTGCGGCGCAACCAGCTACAATCGCGGAGCAGACCTGAACCGGAACTTCAATTTCCAGTGGGGCTGCTGTGGCGGCTCGAGTGGAAGTCAATGCGCCGAAACTTACCGCGGGCCTGTGGCGGCTTCAGAGCCAGAAACTCAGACCATTCAAAATTACATGGCCTTTATTTTCCCCGACCAGCGCGGGGACGCGCTCAGCTCCCCTGCCCCCGAAGACGCCACCGGGGTGTATATTGATTTGCACAGTTATTCCCGTCTGGTCTTGTGGTCGTGGGGTTTCACGACATCCCTTGCGCCTAATGGAACCGACCTGCAAACACTTGGCCGCAAATTCGCTTTTTACAATAATTACGATCCTTCGCCTTCCTGGGATCTCTATATTACCGACGGGAGCACCGAGGATTTCGCCTATGGGCAGCTGGGTGTGGCGGGATACTGCTTTGAAGTGGGGGATGAATTCTTTGAAAGTTGCAGCACTTTTGAGTTCGATATTCTGCCTGGTAACCTGCCGGCTTTGATTTATGCCGCCAAAACCGCCCGCACGCCTTATATGACCCCCGCCGGTCCGGATTCCATCAACCTCGCGCTCAGCCAGATTTCAGTCCCTGCCGGTACTGTCGTCACGCTGACCAGTCAGGTAAACGATACCCGTTACCGAAGCGGCACCGGGGAACCGACCCAGGCGATAGCCGCTGCAGAATACGCCGTGGATATTCCCTATTGGGAGACCAGCTATTCCCCTACAGCCTTTTCCCCCGCGGACGGCAGCTTCAATTCCAGCACCGAAAACGTGACAGCCAACATTGATACCGCTGGCTGGGCAGCCGGTCAGCACATCCTGTTTGTGCGCGGAAAGGACGCGAACAATAATTGGGGCGCAGTCAGCGCGATCTTTCTTACAATCGAGGGGCCTGTGAACACCCCTCCAGTCGCGAACCCGCAGACCCTCAAAACCTGGCGCAACCAGGCGCTGAACATCACGCTCACCGGTTCCGACGCCGAAGGCGACATCCTGAGCTTTGAGACCGTGGCAAATCCAAGCCACGGCTCGCTCAGCGGCACCCTTCCAGATTTGATATATACTCCGAATGCTGGCTATATTGGCGCGGACAGCTTTACCTTTAGAGCATGGGACGGCCTGGCCTACTCAGCGCCGGCTGTCATCAGCATCCAGGTGGAAATGCCGCTCTTCTTACCTTTCCTTCTCAAGTAAGCGCTTAGTTTTGCCAAAAACCTGCCCGAAGTGCCCGGGCAGGTTTTTGATTGGTTTACAGGGCAAGCTTAAGAGCATATAATTCAGACTGCGCAAGTTTATTGGCATCTTGTTGTTTGTTTTTGGTACTGATGCACTGCTTGCATGCAAATGAGTTGTTTTGGTAATCGGGCGCGGTGACATGGGCGGCCAGGACAGAAACAGTTTACGCTCAACCCAAGGTGGGACAACTGTCATTGACTGATCGCTTTTGATCAGCGGGTAAATGGAGAAGGTTTATGGATATTAAGCAGTTTTTTGTAGCGGCTAAGCGCTGGTTGTGGTTCCTCTTGTTGGGCACAATCATTGGCGCAGCTGGGGGTTATTTCTTTAGCAACCGCCAAACCCCAATCTATCAGGCTTCCACCCGCTTTGTCGTCTTGCGGGCTGCCCAAACAACTTATGACTATTATTCATATCTGGACAGTCAGCAATTAATATCCACCTACGCCCAACTGCTTTCAACCGAGAGCTTGTTGGCGCAAGCTTCCCAGGAGCTTGGCTTTCCTGTACAGAAAAACCAGGCTACTGCCGCGCAGATTGACGACACCCAGTTTGTTCAGCTAACCGTAAAAGACACGGACCCGGAAAGGGCCGCCCTGATCGCCAACGGGTTGGTCAAGGTGCTAATTGACCAGAATGAGCAGCTTCAATCCGTACGCTATATCAGCGCGGAACAGAACCTGCAAAACCGCATTGATGAAGCTCAGCAGCAAATCGGCATCCTCCAGAACCAGATTAATGAGATTTCTTCAGCAACTGTGGAAACCCAGCTGCAAAGCGTGCAAATCCAGATTGATGACCTGCAGGTTCAAATTACCGCGCTGAATGCGGAAATTGCTAAAATTGACCCTGAGACAGCCACGGACGCGGAAATCACGCTTCTGGCGGACTATCAGGCGCAGTTGGACCAGCTCACCCCTGTCCTTTCGCTTTATCAGCAGATTTACACTAACCTGGTTGTCCTGAAGACCCCTGCCCAAAGCGACGTAAATACCACAACCCAACTGGACCAATTAAGAACCACGCTGGAACTTTATCAGCAGATTTACATCAGCAGTATCGGCAGCCTGGAGACCTTGCGCCTTACCCGCGCGCAAAACACCCCGAATGTTGTCCAGGTCGAATCCGCGGTTACGCCTTCCGCCTCAATCTCCCCCAAACCGATGCAAAGCGCGCTGCTGGCTGGCGGCATTGGTCTTTTAGTCACAGCGGGGATAGCCTTCCTCATCGAATTTCTGGATGACACCATCAAAACCCCCGACGAAGTAAAAGAAATTTTGGAACTTCCTGTCATCGGGCTGATTGGGGAGCTCCGTAAGAAATCCAAGGAAGAAAAACTTGGGAATTATGTCGCTTACCATCCGCGCTCGCCTGTTTCGGAGGCATTCCGCGCGCTGCGCACGAATCTTGAATTCTCCAGCATCGATAAGCCTCTGCGCAGTCTTTTGGTCACCAGTGCCGGGGAATCCGAAGGAAAGACCACGGTCGCGACCAATCTTGCAATTGTCCTCGCCCAGAGCGGCAAAAAGGTCCTGCTAATGGATTCCGACATGCGTCGTCCAAACGTACACGCTCAGTTTAATATTCACAATCGCGTTGGTCTAAGCGACCTTGTGCGCGGAAAGTTGACACTCGAAAACGTGATTCGGGTGCTGCCTGAGGTCAAAAACCTCGACATCATTACCAGCGGTGGTCTGCCGCCGAACCCAGCGGAATTACTCGGCAGCGAACGCATGCGAGGCATCTTGGAAGAGATGAAATCAGAGTATGACGTCGTTGTCCTGGACAGCCCGCCAATGCTGGTCTCGGACGCGCAAATCCTTTCCACGCGCACAGACGGCGTCATTTACGTGATTGTGCCGGGCAACACGCACAGCGTTGCTGCCAAGCGACCGTTGGAAGAGCTCCAAAGAATCAAAGCGAATATATTGGGAGTCGTAATGAATAGGATTCCACGCAACCGCGATTATTACTACGGCGGCTACAATTACTATTCGCCTTATAGCAATCACCAGGGCTACCACCAAAATTCCACCATCGAGGAAAGTTTTGAACTATCTGCGGCTGAGGAGAAAGACAGCCCGGTTCAGCTTAAACGCAAATAGCTATTTCATCCCGGACTGAACTAATTTCCGGGCGGAATCGGTCTGGTCTTGAAAGCACCGATGAAAACGAAGGGTCGGAAATTCGAAGGATTGAACCCGGGGCAAGCTGGAATTTGCCCTTATCTTGGGCTGCTTGACGATGCGGATTCTGTTCAGGATTATCCTTCCATCAACAACGTATGCCATCATGTTGCTCCCCTGGCAGCGCCAACCCTTACCCACCAATCCAACTTGTGCCTCACCACGCAGTACACGCAGTGCCAAGTGTACAACGCTGAGCATAACAGCAAATTGCCAGCAGAGTTAACGATCAAGCAAACCCGATCGCCTCGGAAAGCTTTACGCTGGGCAATCCTGGGTCTGGCAGCCGCGGTGGCATTCCTTGCAGGGATAATCCTGCTGAACAACGCGCGTACGAACAAGCAGGCTCCCCTCTCAAATGCTGTCACAACACCCACAAACACTGCAATCCCATTCCTTGTGATAGGGGATGCCACAAAGACGCCAACCCACCCACCCACGCCAAAAACGGCGACCGCCACTCAGCAGCCGACCCAATCTCCTACGCCAGAGCTTACCCGCCCTCCGCACACGCTGGACGTGGTCATTGGCGTGCAGGATAAATTCATCATTCACCGCGTCTCCTCGGGGGAGAGCATCCAGTTGTTTGCCACACAGAATAACACAACCCCGAATGTCATCAAATCTGTGAACCATAATCTGGTTGTTCCCATCTGGGTGGATTCCATCATCGTCATTCCGCTGGATCGAAAGGATCCGGGCGACTTACCCGCCTTTGAGCCGTACGGGATTGCGGACAGAGGCCTGACCTTGCAGGACCTTGCTGAAAAATTTAACGTCGACCTGGAAATCCTCTCGAAGTACAACGACTTACTGGCGGAGGATGAGCTGGAACCCGGCGAATGGGTACTCATCCCAAGGGAAAGAACTTATTGGTATCGTTATTAACTGAGGAAGATAGATTATGCCAGCGCTGCTTTTTGTGTGCACAGCAAACCGTTTTCGTTCGCCGCTTGCCCAGGTTTTCTTCCAAGAAAAACTGCGGAAAACTGCAAGTTCTGCCGGTTGGCGTGTAGAAAGCGCTGCCTCCTGGGGAGACGCAAACCTGCCTGCTATGCCCGAAGCCTTATTTGAGGCAAGAAAACGGGGCTTTGACCTGGAAAAACACCGCTCAAAAGCCATCTCCGGGCAGCTGATTAAACAATTTGATCTCATTCTGGTAATGGAAGCCGGTCATAAAGAAGCCCTTCAAAACGAATTTCCACAGGTAAAGAGCCGGATTTATTTGCTCTCCGAGGTTTGCGGCGGAGCCCCTTTTAGCATACCCGACCCCTACCTCTCCGGAGACGAGCCTGCAGAAGTCGCCAAAGAAATTGAGGACTTGATTGACAGGAAATTCGCTCTATTATTTCAGTGGTTACTGCCCACTAAGTCCAAACCCGGAAATTGAACCATAAAGTTTTGTGTTTTTCTTGTTTCTATTACAAAATTTGATATAAAATTAGTTACCATTTCATTCGGAAACTAACAGACCTATAATGACAACTTCAGAAAATAATCCAAAAAGTGTTTACTCGCGGGAAAACCTGCGCTGTCCCTACATCGGGCTGGTCCATGACGTAAACACTTTCTCCGAATTCCCATCAGACATGAATTACTGCCACCGCAGCCAGCCGACCGCCCTGCCTGTCTTTGTTCACCAGCGTGAATACTGCCTGAACTCGCGGTACTCGGAATGTCCGATGCTGTCTTCCACAAAATTCAAGAAACTTCCCCCAGAAATTCGCCTTATCAGCGTTGCGACTTTCAAACCCAGGCTTCCGCGGTGGCTTCTGCCTGTCGTCATTCTCACCATTTTCTTGCTCGGTTCTCTCGCCACCCTGGTCATTCCCGAATTGAGTTCCGCCTTTGCCAGTTTTTTGCGCCCGAATCCTACTGAAATCTATCTTTCCAGCCCAACGCCGGCGCTTACCCGCTTGGGCTTTATAACGCCCTCCCCGTTCAGCCTGTTTTCTATCGTAAAGACATTTACGCCCAGCCCCGAGGCAGCCTACACTTTGAATTCAACGCCGACTCCCCCGGCCAATGAAACCCAGAATCCGACGCCAACCGCAAACCCACTCTGCAGCGCGGAAGATATTAAGTATTTCAGCATCTCCTTCTTTATTAACGACGTCGTTCAAATTGTTTTTGATACCGATATTGATTTTTCCGAGTACCAAGTGCTGGACGCGCAAAGCAAGCCAACCATGCGGCTAAACCTGCCAGACTTCAAGCTTTGGCGGAATGGTGAGCGCGTTTATTCATACGGCACGTTCATGCGCAATGCAGCAGTGCCGACCCGGCTCTATGTGGAGCTGCTCGCGGAATATCAAGACAAAATTATGATTGCCTTTACTGATGCAAGCGGCACCCACTGCTCCAAAACCATCATTATTCCCGACGAGAACGTCTTCAAGACCCCTACCAGCCGCGCGCCGGGACCGACACAGTTCATTCCAACCCCAACGGTCGAACTCCCTACACTTCCGCCAACGGATGAACCCCCAACATCCACTCCATTCCCCCCGACCCCTTCGCGCACGCCGCGTCCTTCTGAAACTTTGCCGCGCGATACGCTAACCCCGACGCCTAATCCGTAGCTTGGCGTTTCCCGTCCACTGATGCTGTTTTGATTGACCTTTATGCTGCCTTACCACACCATTGACAATTTCCTGCGCTATACGCCCGAGGGGTTGCGGGAAATCATCCTGGAAATCCGCAATATCGTTTTCAGTGTGTATCCCGCAGCGCAAGAAGAAATCCGGCGCAAAGGGCTGGTTTACTTTCGCGGGAGCGCTGGTGGACCGGTCAGGTCAGGAATTTGCGGAATGGTTGTGCGCGCAGGCGCAGTACATGTGTACTTTACGCATGGCGCGTTTATACCGGACCCACAGCGGCTCCTGAGTGGAACCGGAAAAGCCATGCGCGCTCTGGAGCTGAGGGAATATTCTGCGGTCCCTTGGCAGGCTCTCGCTTACTTGATTGAGGCGCATGCGAACTTCGATCCAACCTCCCTACCTCAAAATCTCCGGGAACCATAGAAATACCGTCAATGTCGCCGGATAGGCAGATTCAGCCCACAGGGCAGTTTTTGGCAACCTACATCAACAAAAATTTTAGTTTATTCCTGTCAGGCTCAAGCAAAAAATCCGAATTTTTAACTTGCATTATTCCGGCATATCGGGTATATTAGGAAAGTTAACGAAATAAGCAGGAGTGCAAGATGACCCCATTACCTAAGAGAAAAACCACTTCCGGACGCCGCGATCGCCGACGCTCACACGATGCTCTTAAGGCACGCAACAGCGTAGCCTGCCCCAATTGCGGAGAGCCTCGTTTGCCGCATCGTGTCTGCCCAAAATGCGGCAACTATCAGGGTAGAGAAGTTCTCACCATCGAAAAAGAATAGTCACCGCTGTATTCATCCAACTCCACGCTGCGCGTGGAGTTTTTTTATTTAACTTTATGGGCTTTGCGCAAGAACGGAGTAAATTGCGCCTGGAGTTCCTTTGGGATAAAGCCGCTGATATGTACCCCCTTTTCGGTATGTTCCAGCTTTTGTACATGACCTTTTTCGTGGAACAAAGAAACAAGCTGCCCCTGGTTGTATGGCAGCAGCACATCCAGTTCCGCGTAAGTCGCAAACAGTTCCCGACCGATGGTATCTAACAGCGCGCTTATCCCGATGCCATCCTTCGCACTAATCAGAAGCGCTTGGTTTTCCAGATTACCCCGCACATGTTCCAGTTCTTCCTGGGTCAACAAATCCAGCTTGTTGTAAGCGGTTATGATAGGGATTTCGCCTGCGCCTATCTCCAGGAGCGTTTCCAGCACGGTCTTCTTTTGCTGGGCAGCATTCTGGTGTGAGATATCCACGATGTGGACTAACAGGTCAGCCTCAGCGATTTCTTCCAGCGTTGCCCGGAATGCTGCCGCCAGTTGGGTCGGCAGCTTCTGGATAAAGCCAACGGTATCAGTCAACACCACGGTTTGCCCGGATGGCAGCTCCAGTTGGCGGGTGGTCGGGTCCAGGGTGGCAAAGAGCTGGTCGGCGACGTAAATATTCGCGCTTGTCAGCGTGTTCAACAGGGTAGATTTTCCGGCATTGGTGTAGCCTACCAGAGCCACCACGGGTACGTTCGTTTTACGTCGGTGTTCGCGGTGGCGCAGCCGGTGTTCACGGACCTTTTCCAGCTCTTCGCGCAACTTAGCGATTTTGGTCTTGATTTCACGCCGGTCAACTTCGAGCTGTGTTTCGCCTGGGCCGCGCAGACCGACGCCGCCGACGCTGCCTGTCCGCCCGCCGCCGCCGCCCGCCTGGCGCGCCAGATGCGTCCAGGCGCGGGTAAGCCGGGGGAGCCGATATTCCAACTGAGCCAGCTCCACCTGGAGCATGCCTTCGCTGGTGCGCGCATGTTGGGAGAAAATGTCCAGTATCAGCGCGCTGCGATCGATGACTTTCAGGTTATTTCCGAGCAGCTCTTCCAATTCCCTCTGGTGACGGGGGGAGAGGTCTTCATCAAAGAGGACGACCCCCACGCCCAATTCTTCCGCCAACAGCTTAAGCTCTTCCACCTTGCCGCTTCCAATGAAAGTTCGGGGATTGATCGTCTCAAGGTTTTGGGTAAGCGTCCCCAGCACTTCAATACCGGCTGTGCTGGCCAGAAGTTCCAGCTCTGTGAGCGAATCCTCCAGGCTAAGAGCATTCTTGGAAGCTGAACCGCTCTGCACACCCACCATAATCGCAGTCTCGGGTTCGGGTTGAACGATGTTGTCTTTTTGAGGTGTGGTCATACGCTCTCAGTTTTCTTTTACCCACGCCACCAGGCGCTTCATCGCCTCTTTTATCTGCGGGGTTGGTGTGATGATCGAAATGCGGATGTAATCTTTGCCGCTGGGTCCGTAAATAACGCCGGGGGTAAGGCTGACGCCTGTCTCGTTCAGGACGTCCGCGCAAAACTGCATGGGGTCTCCAAACTTTTCGGGCAGCCTGGCCCAGAGGTACAGCGCGGCCTTCGGTTTCTCCACCTCAAAGCCGGCGTCTACCAGCCCATCGTAGATAACATCACGGCGTTCCTGGTAGACCAGGTTGCGCTCCACCAGCCAGGATTGGTCTCCTGTAAGCGCTAACGCGCCGGCGTCCATAATGGGTGTGAAGATGGAGTTATCAATCTGGCTCTTGTAGGATGCCAGCAGTCGGATAACTTCCGCGTTGCCAACCGCCATGCCGATGCGCCAACCAGCCATATTGTAGGTTTTGGACAGCGAATTAAACTCGATTGCCACATCTTTTGCGCCGGGTACTTCCAGGATGGAGTGCGCTCTGTAGCCGTCGAAGGTCAGGTCAGTATACGGCGCGTCATGCACAATCACAATCTCGTTTTCCCGCGCGAATTGCACTGCCTCGGCAAAGAAATCGCAGTCAGCCACGGCGCCGGTGGGATTATTCGGATAGTTCAACCACATCATCTTTGCTTCGCGGGCAATCTCCCTGGGGATGGCGTTCAGATCGGGCAGGAAATTATTTTCTTTCAGCAGCGGCATAAAGAACACCCGGCTGTCGGCCAGCTGCGCGCCGGCAAGATAAACCGGATAGTAAGGATCCGGCATCAACACAATGTCACCAGGGTTCAGCAAGGTGTGATTAATGTTAAAAATGCCTTCCTTTGAGCCAAGCAGCGCCAACGCTTCCGTTTTCGGGTTTAATTCGACGTTAAAACGCGTCTTATAGTAGTCAGTCACCGCCTTGAGGAAATCACCAGAGCCTCCCATCGGAGCGTAGCCGTGCTTTTTTGGATCCCGGGCTGACTCAATCAGGCGCTCAATGATAAAAGGCGCGGGAGGCAGGTCCGGCGAGCCCATATCCAGACGGATGATATCCATGCCCTTGGCTTTGAGCTCAGCAAGCGTCTTGTTCAGGGAAGCAAAAAAGTAAGGTTTAATGTTTTCGACGGTGTGCGCGGGACGAATTTTCATGTCTGATAACGGCTCCTTTTTTCTTCCCATTATAACCCCGCCCGTAAAAACGGCAGGACCAGCGAACCCGCGCCTACTCCATTTGCGTGCCTGGCAGTTTTTTTGGTTGCGGGGTTGCGTTGACTGCAGAAACTCTCCCAAAATTTGCCTGGTACGCTTCTTGCAACTTTAGAGGTTGAAGATTATACTGTTCCTGGAGAGGAGAATTATCGTGCTTCAGACCCATTATCAACAGCCACTTGCCGCCCCCTCTGCTCACCTCGCGCAAACAATGACGCTGCTCAGCCTAAATTCGGGAGAGCTGCTTCAGAAAGTCGAATCTGAGTTATCGACCAATCCTGCGCTTGAGTTAGTCGAAGAGCGGCGCTGCCCGATGTGCAAACGTCTCCTTCCAGCCACCGGCGGCTGCCCAATCTGCAGTCAACCGTCCAACCAAAGTTCAGATGATCCCATTGTTTTCGTTTCTGCTCCCGAAGATTTTTATTCTTCCCGAGTCCTGAGCGCTGAAGAAGCCCCCGAAGAACCATTCGCCTCCGAGATGGTAAGCTTGCCTGAGTATGTGCTGCGTCAGGTCGCAGCCGAACTAGAGGTGGAGGACCGCGCGTTGGCAGCCTATTTGCTCAGTCACCTGGACGAGGACGGCTTTTTGACCGCCACCATCCTGGAAGTTGCCCGCTATCACCACCGTCTGCCTGATGATATTAAAGAGCTGATTGAGCGGCTCAAACGCTGCGACCCCATTGGTGTTTGTTCCACCAACCCAACGGAAGCCCTCCTGGTCCAGTTGGAGGTTCTATCAGAATCCGTTGAGATCCCGCCCTTCACGCGCGAAATTGTCTCGGAATACCTGCCTAAACTCAGCCAGCATCATTACGCGGAGATTGCCCGCGCCCTGGGTACTACAAACACAAAGGTACAGACCGCGGCCACTTTTATCAGCGAAAACCTCAATCCTTTCCCTGCCCGCGCGCACTGGGGCGATCTTCAATCCCCCGCCGCGCCCGCCGCGTCTGTATACCACCGCCCGGACATCCTGATTTACCACCTGAACGAGAACCCCAAAAATCCGCTGGTCGTAGAAATCATTCACCCCATCCGCGGCACCTTGCGCGTGAACCCGCTTTTTAAGTCCTCTGTCAAGCAGGTGAAAGGCGAGAACGTCGAGGAGTGGAAAGAAGATATCGAGAAAGCCTCGCTGCTGGTGAAATGCATTCAACAGCGTTCCAATGCTTTGCGCTTATTGCTAGAAAAACTGGTGGTCTTACAGAAGGATTATGTGCTTTCCGGCGAAAAAGAAATGCAGCCGCTGACGCGCGCCGAAATCGCCGTAGCCTTGGATGTGCACGAATCCACGATCTCGCGCGCCGTCGCCGGAAAGTCCGTCCAGCTTCCGAACAAACGCATCGTCCCGCTATCCATTTTCTTTGACCGCAGCCTTTCCCAGCGCACGCTCATCAAAGAAATGATTGCTACAGAAAAGCGCCCGCTCAGCGATTCCGAAATTCAAGAAAACCTGAAAACGCACGGCGTGAACATTGCCCGCCGCACGGTGGCAAAATATCGCTCCATGGAGGGCATCCTCCCGGCGCATCTGCGGCACAATCATCCAGTAGTAACAGGATGATACTTGGCAAACACAGCATCCCCCCGGCTTCCATTCGACCCTGACGATAATGAACTGCGGGCGCTTGACTTCGCGCTGATTCTGGAACTCCTTGCATCCGCCGCGCTGGTTTACAACCGCAGCAACGACCTTATCGTTTCAATCAACCAGAAACTCCAGGACCTGACTTCGTTTGAGCCGCAGGTCCTCATCGGGAAATCACTGAGCAACTTAATTTCCCTCAAGTTGGATACGAACCCCACCGGAAAGGAGACACGTCCCGTCCAGTTAAAGACTGCCGGTGGAAGTAAGATCCAGGCTAATCTGCAAATCCGCTCCCTAAGCCAGACCAACCAGATTGTGACGCTGATATTCACGCCACCTGCGGCACAGGCTGAAACGGAATCCCAGGAGGGCGGCTCTGGATTCGTTGAATCCTTGCTAACAATACAATCACAGGACTCTTCTAACGCAGCCCTGAATACAGCCGTGGAAATTCTACACAGAACGCTCCACGCTCAAGCCGCGGCAGCCTACCTGGCGCGCAAAGCTGAAAACCAGCTTGCGCGCGTCCGGCTGAATACGGATTTGCAGAGCTCGCAGTTCCCGGAAAAAATCGCGTTGGAGGAAGCCCCAAGATTGGAGCCGCGCATCTGGAAATCCACGCAAAAAGCCGCTTCCACTTTGGAGGAGCTCGCGCTGGTTAAGGGCTTTCACTATTTGCTTGCCTTTCCGCTTGTCCATAAGAATGAGGTGCTCGGCGAACTCGTCGCGGCGGGGTTTGGAAGCTCTCCGGATGAGGACGAGCTGCGAAAGCTTGGCATGCTGGCGGCTGGCACGGCCAGCACGCTCCGACACCTGGCGCGGGTGGAAAATGCGCAACGCACAGTCCAACGCACAAGACAAGTTGTCCAACTGGAGCATGCCATCAGCGATAACATGGAAGAGGGATTGATTATCCTCACCCCGGACCTGTGCGTGGCTGATATGAACCCCAGCGCGGAGATGATGCTGGGGTACGCCAGCAGTGAAGTCTTCCTGCAAAAAGCCGACATGGTCTTAATCGGCAATGAAACGCTATCCGCGCTTTACAAATCCGCGCAGCAAGGCATCTCAACCAAAGCGGGCAACAACCTCAGCCTTAATACGCGCACAGGAAAGTCGTTTTTGGCGCAGGTCTTATGCATCCCGGTAATGACCGACGGGAAACTCAGCAGCATTGTTCTCATTCTGCGGGACCTGAGCCAGAGCGAACAAATCCGGGCGCGCACCCAACAGCTTGAACAGCGCGCGTTTCTGGGCGAAGTTTCCGCCATTTTTGCGCACGAAGTCAAGAACCCACTTAACAGCATCATGACCGGGCTGCAGTACATCGGCATGACGATGAAACCCGGCGACCCGCACTACGACCTGGTTTCCCGGCTGCAGAACGACTGTCTGCGGCTGACCCACCTGATGGATTCTACCCTGACATTCTCAAAGCCCATGGAATACCATTTTGCGCCAGTCGACATGGCAGAAATGCTCCCAAGTATTTTGGAGCGATGGGCGCCGCGCATGACACGCCTGAATATCAGGTATAATTTTGACGCGAACCCAGCGCATCCCCTGGTAAAGGCGGATTTCCGCGCGCTCGAGCAGGTCTTCGTCAATCTGGTCAGCAACGCGGTACAGGCGATGGAGAAAAAAGGCGGAACCCTGAATATCCGTGTGATTAATGCGGCAGAGCACCTGGTTCCAGCGCAGTATGAGGTCATTGTGGCGGATTCTGGACCTGGTATTCCGGACGACATCAAAGCGCGTATCTTTGAACCTTTCGTGACCACCAATACCAGCGGAACCGGCCTTGGGCTGGCGATTACCAAGCGGATTGTCAGCGCGCACAAGGGAACAATCAATCTGGAAAGCTATCCGGGCGGAACAATGTTCCATGTACTCCTCCCGAAAGCGGAATAAGGTGAGATGACAGCAACAGTTCTTGTAGTAGATGATGAGGAAACCGCCAGATTGGTGGTTTCTGAGTTTTTACGTTCGAAAGGCTACGAAGTCCTCTCGGCTGGCACGCTGGCGGAAGCCCGCCAATTTATCAATAAAGGAGAGGCGGATATCATTATTCTGGATGTGCGCCTGCCCGATGGCTACGGACCCAACCTGCTAATGGAAACCGCGCGCATGGTCAACCGTCCCCAGATCATCATCATCACCGCTCACGGAGAAATCAGCATGGCGGTTGAAGCCATGAAGAACGGCGCTCAGGACTTCATCGAAAAACCGTTGGACCTGCTGGAATTGGAAAAATCGGTACGCCGCGCGGGAGAAGCCGTCGCGATGCGCAGGGAATTGAACCACTTGCGTGCAGCCCAGGCCGGTCAGGAGGAATTCATTGTCGGCGAAACCCCGGCAATGAAGCAACTCATCGACCATGCCCGCCGCACCGCTGAAAGCGGCATCTCCGCGCTGATCACCGGCCCGACGGGAACCGGCAAGGAAGTGTTGGCGCGTTACATTCACAAAATCGGAGTGCGCTCCGGGAAACCTTTCGTGGATATTAACTGCCCTGCTATCCCCAGCACGATGTTCGAGTCCGAATTATTCGGCCACGAGGCTGGCGCGTTCACCGGCGCTACCCATAAGAAAATTGGCCTGATGGAAATCGCGGACGACGGCATTCTTTTCCTGGATGAAATCGCATCCATGCCGATGGACCTACAAGCAAAACTGCTTCGTGCGATTGAGGAACGCTCTTTCAGGCGGCTGGGCGGAACTGTGCTCATCAAAGTCAATGTCCAGATTCTGGCAGCTTCGAACCGAAACCTTAAAGAAATGATCGCGAACGGTTCTTTCCGGGAAGACCTGTATTACAGGCTTAAGGTCTCTGACCTGGATCTTCCTCCTCTTTCTGCCCGTAAGCAGGATATTCCCGACCTGGTTGGTTACTTTTTACGGAAGTATTCCTCGCACTCTGGCAGTCAGATTACCGATGTGACCCCTCGCGCGATGAAGGCGCTGATCGATTACACCTGGCCGGGCAACATCCGCGAGCTCAGCAACGTGATCGAACGCGCGGTGATTTTCTGTGATGACCCGACTATTGACCTGAACCACCTCTCTTCCGACGTCTTGAACGCGACGGAAACCGGCGCCTGATTTTTTTCCTGGCACGCTAATTGCAACGAAGCCTCTTACAAGTATTCTTGTCAGGAGGCTTTTATGGTTTCAACAACAAATCAGGTCGTACAGATTACATCCTACATCCTGTTTGGGTTGGGAGTTCTTTGCCTGATTCTCAGCATTGTCATTCTCGCCAGGCAGGCAATAGGCAAAAACATTCAGACGATTGCCAACCAGACCACGAAACTGGCTGAAAAAGGCATCACCGATGGGGTTTCCGGGCTGGTAGGGAACGCCTCCCTGTTGATCAGTTCGCTAAATGACCTCTCGCGTTCCAATACCGGCATCGGGATCTTTTTTGTTTTCCTGAGTCTGGTCCTTTTGGCGGCGGCTTACTTCTTCATCAAATCGTTTATCGGCATCGTCCCCTAATCCTATTTTTCCAGGAAAGGACTGAACCATGAGCATCGCGCGTTTTCTTAACCTGGCGAAAACTCGTTTTAATTCGGACATGGCTAAGGCGATGGTCAGCGCGTTCCGCGCTGAGCCGCTGGTATGGAAAGCGCTAGCTAACGAAGAGCTGCTGAACGCGTTCCAGGAATTTGCTGGGGACGATTTCAAACTCTGGCAGCCCGGTCTGCTGGCCGTTTTCGCGCTCAGTCCCAAGCTGGCAGCTCAAAACTTACAGGACCCGGAAGTAAAGTTCCCTGCAGCGCTTAACACGAAAGCCGGAAAGACGTTGGATACCATCCGACTGACGGGTTTAGAACCGAGCACACTGGAAGAAGCCGCACTGCTGGCGCTCGCGCTGCGAAATTACCATGCCGCTAATAAAAGTTGGAAAGACGTTTACGGCTTTCTGAGTACGCCTCGCGGGAACCTCAGCCTATGGCGTTCCGCTTTTGCCTGTCTCAGCCCACTTTTGCCGCAACTTCCAGAACTCTCCCAGGAATTGGCCAAAACTACTCCGCTTGCGCACGCCAGGATGATGAGCTCCCTCCTCCTGCACATGGTCGACAGCACGCCAACGATTGAGAACGACCGCTTTCAACTCCTGACCGATTTGTTTAGCGCTTCTTCCCTGGACTTCCAGCGTGAATGCCTCCAACAGTTGAAATCCGTGGAAAGCGCTGAAGTTTTTGAGCGCCTGGCGGCCAGTTTTCTGGCAGCTGTTCCTCAGGAGCCTCCTCTCGGAAACGAAAACGGAGGCATCCCCTCGTTTGAAAAAGTAACCGAGTTGCGGAAAATCGCGTTCCTGAACCAGGCAGCCGGTCAGCCGCGCGAAGCCCTCCAGGCAATCCAAAGCGCATTTGAACAACTCAGCGCCAGCCAGGCGCAGGTCTTGCGCGACCTGGCGTTTGAACTTGAAAAAACCGACCCTGAAGAAGCCAGAAAAACCTGGGAACAAGTTCTCAATCTTGCTCCTCAAGCAGTTGGGTATAAAGAAGAGTATGCTGAATTTCTACTCGCCCATGGCGAAACCGAATACGCGCTTGAACTCGTGAATCAGGTACCGTCGTCCAGCCAAAAAACCCTGCTGCTCTTACGCTACCCTGAGCTGCGTGCCAGGCTAAGCCTGGAAAATGACGATTTGCACAATCTGCCAGGGAAACAAACATCGGTCTCCCGCTTTCAATATGAAAACGACAGCCTGAAAGCCGCCCGTTATACCTTCGAAAACAAAGATTACGCGCTGGCGGATGAGTTAATTGCCAAAGCTTTGCTGAACTCTCCGAATGACCTGGAAACGATCAAGCTGGCAGGTCAGATAAAAAAGCATACGGCAGACGTGGACGCAGCTATCCAATCTTCCGAGTTGGTAGCGCTCTACGAACCGGAAAATCAGGCGAATAAAAAAGAACTGGCTAATCTCTTCCTCCAATCGAGGCAGCCAGAAAATGCCCTCGAAATCTATCAAGAACTCATCTCCACCAACCCGCAGCCTTCGCGCTCTGACCTCCTCACTTACGCGGATATCGCCATCAAGGCAGAAAAGCCCGACCTGGCAATCCCAATTTGTGAGAGTTTTTTGAGCCGTGATACTCTGGATGGCGAGGCATTAGTCACCCTATGCGCCGCGCACATTCGTAAAGGCGACGAAGCGCAGGCTGTGAGCTTGTTGGAGCAAACTTCCGCTATCGCTCCAGAAAAACCTGCCAGTTGGCTGGCCTTGGCTGAGATTTGGACCAGTCTCGGCCGGACTGAAATGGCAATGGAATCCCTGCGAAAAGCCAAAGCCGCGCTGCCTGCCAACCCCAGTATTCTCCTGGCGCTTGGCAAGCTTTACTCTGAGAACGAACGCCCGACAGAAGCGGTTGGCGTCCTAAAACAGGCCTTCCAACTTAAGCAGGACGACCCGGAAATTCGCAAATCGCTTGCCAAAGCCTATCTGACCCACGGTTACCTGAACGAAGCATGGTCCGTCATCAGTCCTCTGGAAACCGATTACAGTTCAGACCCAGAGCTCGCATTAACGCTCGGTAGAGTGATGGTCGCGCTGGGAGATTTCCAGGCGTCGAAACCGGTCTTACGCTTCGCGTGGCATTCCAGCCGTTCCGATGAAGCGCTCAAGGCATATGCCAATCTCCTGCTGCAGCAGTCCGCGCACGGCGGCGCTGTCCCTGCGGGCGAAAACAAAGAACTTACCCAGCTTCTGGAAGCTGTCCACGAAAAAGCTCTGCCTGAGAGCGGCGCTTTCGATTTCAAGGTGCTCGAAGCGGATGTTCAATATGCCCAAGGCAAAATTGAAACAGCATACAAAGCATATCTTGAACTTCTGGACCAATCGGAAAGTAAAACCCCGCGGACCTATTTCCACCTTCAACATCAAATTGGCCATAGCGCTCTCAAACTTGGCCTTGCGGATATCAGCCTTTCCGCGCTTCAGGAAGCCGTATTGGTGGACCCGGACAATATCGATGTCCGCCATACCCTCACCGAAGCATTTGCTGCCGCGGATTTGCGCGAGGAAAGCCTGGCAGCCGCAAAAGCAACCCTTCAGCTCGCGCCCACGGAATTGGACAATGTGCTCTGGTACAGCAATTTCTGCAGCGCCAATGGAAATGAACGCGAAGCGGTCCAGGTTCTGAAAGACGCGCTCTACCTGCTGCCGGATGAGCAAGCGCTCTATCTGGCGCTGGCGCGCACCTACCTTGCGATGGGTTGCACCGCGGAGACGAAAGAAACGCTCAACCGCATGCTAACCCGGGAAGACATCAGTACCGAAGAGTACGTTAACGTTGCGAACATCTTTTTACACATGAATGAATCTGCCGAAGCGGCGCGTATCATCCGTCAGGCTATCGCGTGCAATCCTCAGCCCGATTTTGTTGAAGCGCGAAAGCTTGCGTATACGGTATTACGGCTTGGAGATGGCGCCGCGGCGCTGCAGCTCCTGACGGAACTGGAAAAACCCCTGGGCAATCACCCCTGCTTCCCGATCCTTAAGTCGGATGTGCTGGCAGGGAATAAACAATTCGTGCCAGCGCTGCAAAACCTCGAAGGCGTGTTGAAGGAAATTGAGTTCTCGGCTTCGGACCTGGCGTTTGAAGCATATTCCGGCATAGAACCTGGTGAAGGCATCCCCGATTACAGCCGGGCAGGCGTGTTGTACCGCGCTGCCCAGCTGGAGCGCGTTACCGGGGACCTGGCAGCCGCGCACAAGCATGCCGGGCAAGCTTTCACATTGAAAGCAGATGATGGAAATTACATCCTGCTCAAGAGTGAGGTAGCCTTTGCCCTGAAGAAGACTGAAAAATTGGACAGCGCGCTTGAGCTCCTCGAAGCCAAGCCCAATCCCGCGGCTCAGCAGGATTTAGCGCGCCTCCTGGCTGTCAATGCGTTGATCGATCGGGACTCAAGCAAAACCCATCTGATTCTGGACCATTTCCTTGCGCGGCAGAGTCCCTCGGCCATTTTTCACGCCGCGCGGTCATTCCTTGCTCTCTCCGAAAACAAGCCCTCCCAGGCTGAGGAAGAACTGCGTTCTGCGGAAACCCTGCTGGATGAGGCCTATGCGCAGTCTGGTTTGGAATCCTTCAGTATCCCAGACCATTTCGCCTGGGTTTGGCAGACGCTTGCATGCGCCGTAACAGCCTTTGAAGCCCAAGCCTGGAATCTGGCAGACAAGTTCTTCGCTTACGCGGTGGCAGAAATCAAGATCAATCCCGTGGTAAACCAACAGATTGCAGAATACCTGGTGGAAAAAGCCCGGGTAAGTAATAACGCGCGCGCCTTGCGGATTGTGCAGCATATGCCGCGCCCGTTCAGTATCGAAACAACCGATGAAGAAACCCATCAGGAACAAATCTCCATCGCCGGGCGCTACATCCCTGCAGCCGAAATACTGCCCACTCTCAAGATTGGGCAGGCTCTGTTCAGCGGACGCTGGAATGACAACGAGGAATTGAAACCCTTGGTAAGGACCAGCCGGCAAGCTGCCCAAGCGCTTTCTGTTCAGCTTGATAGCGATGTAATCAAGAACATCTGCGCGGCTTTTCCAGAAGTTTTTGAGGTAGCTTTCCAGGAATTGGTGCTGCTTCTTTACAAAAATCCAGCAGCATGCGCGCAAAAGGCTGAAAGCCTGCTCGAAAAATACCCGACCAACCCCCAGTTAGCCATGATGCTGGCGATTGCCCGCCAGTCCGAACCCGAAAGGGCAGCTGAGGCAGTCGAGAAAGCCCTCGCAATCTGGCCAGATGAACCGGACTGGCACGCGATCGCGGGCACTTTCTATGAACAATCCGGCGCTTATGAGAAAGCCGCTCAACACCTGGAAGACGCGATCCACATTCTGCCCAAGTCCGCGCAGTACTGGCAGATGCTGGGTGATATTAAAGTTCAGGAAAAAGATTACCATGCTGCGCGGGATTACTTTACCAAAGCAAACGAGCTTTTCCCGGGAGATTCTGAAGCCCTGTTCTCATTGGCGCTAATAAACCAGCAGCTCGGTGAGCATCAAGCCGCCATTCAATGCCTGCGTGAAGTCGAAGCCCTGGACCCAGGGAAAACCGTGTACGGCGAAACCATCGCGGAATCCTATCTCGCGATGCAGGACTACCAGACGGCGGAGGAGCAGGCAAATCGAGTCCTGCAAGTAAACGGTCACAGCACTCGCGCTCTTCAGGTTAAAACAAAATCTCTGATGAAAAGGCGCCAATACGAGGATGCCAAACGCGTATTGCAAGCCGCCCGAGAAATGGTCAGCGATCCAA
>CAZPWL010000003.1:0-5788 GCA_964590535.1 uncultured Anaerolineaceae bacterium | reverse complement strand
ACTGGAAGCTGGCATGCTGCGGAAATCTGGGCTGGGTGCGGCTTTAGCGCTGGCGGAGACGAACCCCGAGAACCCGCTGGTGCTCAACACACTGGCTGGCTATTACCTGGAAGCCAACATGCAGACCCAGGCTGAAGAGACCCTGCACCACAGCCTGGAAATTGACGGACAAAACCCGCAGACGCTCGTAATGCTCGGACGCATCGCCCGCAGGCGCGGTAACCTGGACCAGGCGCTTGCCTACCTGACCCGCGCGCTGGCAGTTGACCCCAGCCTTATCGAAGCCTACCTGGAGCTCGGTCAGACCTATCAAGACCGCCGGGACAACACACGCGCGCTGGAAACTTATCATAGAGCCATTGAAATGGTGGAAAAAGACCCCCGCGCGTATATCCAGGCAGCCGCGGCATACAAAGACAGCAAAGATTATCGCAACGCCGAGAGTATGCTGCGCCAGGCGGCGCAGTTCGCCCCGAATGACCCGGTCATCCGCAGGCAGCTCGCGTCCATCGTTGCTCTAAATTTGGTGAGCAACCTGCAGGAGGCACCAAAACGAAGATGATACCTTATCGCGTACCAAAAAATGACGAAGCTATGATTGTCAGGCGCGGCAAATTCCTGACCCTGGTGCAGACCGCGATGAACAAACGCGAGCTGCAGTTTGTCCGGCAAGCCTGCCTGATATGGTTGGCAAGCTATCCGGGCGATTTGCTCGTAAACTACATTTACGCAGCCATCCTGGCAGAACTTGGGGATGTAGAGATGGCCGTCGGCAACCTTGAGAAAATAATCGCCTACGACCCCGAATTCCTGGAAGCCATGAGCCTGCTTAGCCAGCTGGTTAATGGCGAAGCGATTGACGTGGAATATCATTCATCGCTGGCTTACCTGCAGCATAACCCTGCTCCGGTCCCACCTACAGCCAAGTGGTTTGCGCCGTTCATGAACGCCCGCCGCGCTTTTGAATCCGGCGACCAGGCCGGAGCTGAAAAGGCTATCCTGCAAGCCCTCGCGCATAACCCCAACCTGCCGCTGCCTGCCATCCTGCACATGCGCATCATCCACAAAAACGGGAATATGACCCTGTTGGATACCCTGGCAGGTATCTATGGAAACCGCTGGCCGGACTGTGTCCAAATCAAGCTTCTCTCCGCCCTGGCGGATATGCAGCAAGGCGAGGACGCGCGCGGTGTGGAAAAGCTGCATTGGAGCGCGGCTCACGACATCAGCGGTCAGGCTGCCAGCCGGCTACTTGGCGCTGACCACACCTTCAAACCGATCTGGCCGGATGACCTGAAAGTTTACTTTGACCTGCCCATCCCCGCCTCCATTGCAGTGGAACTGGGCTGGAACGCCCTTGCCACGCCCGGTGCGCCCCTTGCCGATGTCGCTTCAACTGAGAACTCATCAGCCGCGCAGCCTGAGGCTAGCGCAGCAGCCAGCAGCTTGCCGGCTACCCAAAAAATCGCGGATTTTGCCAACACAAATGATGTTGATTATTCCGAAGTTCCTCCCGAAGCCTTCCTGCTGAGCAAATCACCGAATTTTGGTGATGAAAAGCACATCAAAGCCCGGAACGAAACCGTCGATTCGCTGAACGAAATACAGGCTGAATTCGATAAAATAGCCAAGACTATGCGCAAGTCAGAGCTTACCACCGCGGATGCGCGCTTCCCGAATTATGTATTGATGACCTCCCGAACCGCCCTCACGAACAAGTACGGCGCCAACACAGCCAACGTCATCATTGACGCAATGCAGGACCTATCCATCAAAATTACCGCGCTGCCGGGTTGGAACAGTGTCGTGCTCGTCCCGGATGACCCCCGCATTGCCAATGACCTGGGGCTGACCCCCAGCCTGGCGAACGATGCCTGGAAGCTTAAATTGGCTCTGGCGGATCTGGACAAACAGCTGGCGGCCAAAGGCGAAATGATTGGCACGCTGTTGATCATTGGCGGCAACGATATCGTACCCTTCCACCAGCTCCCCAATCCCACCGATGACGCGGATACTTATGTGCCGTCTGATAATCCATATGCTACCGTAGATGATAACTACTTCATCCCCCAGTGGCCGGTCGGACGCATCCCGGACGAAATCGGCACGGACCCGGTGTATTTGATTGAGCAATTGCGTTACCTGAACAGCGAATACGCGTTAAAGCTGAAAGCCAAAACGTTCATCTCCGGAACAATATTCGAAAATTGGCTCTTCAATCTGCGGGAGTCCATTAGCGCTACCATGCAAAGCTTTAAGCGCTCCGAACAACTCGGCTACTGCGCGGAAGTGTGGAAAATCCCCAGCATGGAAGTTTTTAATGTGATTGACCGTGGGGACAGGATACAATCCTGCCCACCTGCTGACTCAGCGACTTTTCTGACCAAACAGAAATCAAATCCGAGGTTCGCCTACTTTAACCTCCACGGGCTGAAAGACGCGCCCGAGTGGTACGGACAGAGCGATTTCACACGCCGGATTGCCGGCCCAGAGTACCCTGTCGCGATTGTCCCTGAAACATTCACCGCGGACTCGTCCGCTCCCGATATTGTGCTGAGCGAAGCCTGTTATGGAGCTAATATTCTTGAGAAGGCCGCAAAAGACGCGATGGCGATGAAACTTCTTGCAACTGGCAGCCGCGCATTCATCGGCAGCACAGTGATCGCGTACGGTTCAGTGAACAAACCCCTGGTTGGCGCGGATCTGCTGGCGCATAGTTTCTGGACGCATGTACAGAACAGCGTTCCGGTTGGGTACGCGCTGATGCGCGCCAAGCTGACGCTTGCCAGCCGCATGACGCAAGCCCAGGGCTATCTTGACGGAGAAGACCAGAAGACCATTTTGTCCTTTGTCCTCTACGGAGACCCACTGGCGAGCAAGGATAGCCTCAGGAGCATTCCCAAGCCTCTGCTGCGCCCGTCCAAGAATCTGGTAATCAAAACCATCAGCGATTCCCACGAAGAAATGGTCGTTTCTCCTGAAGAAATGCCAGATGAAATCCTTGAAAACGTCAAGAAAGTTATCAGTGCATATCTTCCGGGTTTGGATAACGCCACCGTGGCAATCAACCCACAGCTAACCAACTTCTCACTGGATACCGCTGGCGTGAAAGACCGCAAGTCCCGCAAGCATTATCTGGAAGGCAGCGAGCGCTATGTAGTCACATTGCGGAAGAGCGTGGAATTCAAACAAATCCCGCATGACCATTATGCCCGCATGACCTTTGACCAGAAGGGCGAGATGATAAAACTGAGCCTTTCGAAATAGGCTCCCAATTGTTGAAAACTCTGGCTTAGCATCCAGTTTTTCCCCTCCGCTATGAAGCCCCCGCACCCTGGGGCTTCATATTTTTTACATCACATTTAACTATGTCGCGAAATAACAGCGCGGGCAATTCCGTTGAACACAGACCAGTGACGCTTAGAGGTAAAGTCAGCGGTGTGGACGCAAGCTAAAGCTTACCAAAGCTTACAGATGGCATCTGTTCAGTAATCCACCTTCCCTGTTGTGTGTGTACTCATTCCACCTGGCAACAGTTCAACATTGATTGTGTGGGTCATAGCTTCCTGAATTTGGTAACTGTCTATCCCTTAACAATCGGTGCTCAAAGCCATATCCTGCAATCCGGCTTCTTTAATTCTCCCTCGCCGCTGTAGACCTCATAATCCGTTGTACCAGCATGCTTATGGCCGAGCCTTAGTTAGTCTGGCTCGTTGGCGAGATAAGCCTCAATATTCTGATTCGTCATTTAATTAATTTTTAATTTAGTTCATCATCGCTTTCATTTCACCTTTATGCCCCGGTGCGGCAGGGGTTGCCCGTGAATTTCTGTTCATTTTTTAATGGATTTGTTTGTCTTATTACCGGCGTAAGCGCTGCAAAGGCTCAACGTTTGCTTAATCTGACCTGGAGTTGTCCACGGTACAGGTGAACCCGCCCCGCAATTATTTTCGGCGTCCCCCCGTCGCTGTGAACCTGCCTATGTCTCTTAGAATTTACTCGACGAAACGAAACAAGCAAAACACCTTCATAACAACACCAAAATTATCTGATTTTTGCTTCGGGTACAGCAGACTGAATTTGAGAAATATTCCCACAGATTTTCCGACTAAGGGTATAATAATTTCACAAATCATAAAATAAAAGGTGTTTTTGAATTGACATCTGGAATCCAATTAGGAAAGAAAACTGATTATCGGAACTATATGAGCCCTTCCGTGCTATGGGATGGCTTATCACTTTTGAAAGGGAGCTGAAATGAAAGGTTATAATGGAAAAATCCTGCACATCGACCTGAAAACCCGGAAAACCCGCGTGGAGGAGAAGCCAGAGGAATGGTACAAACTCTGGATTGGCGGCGTTTCCATGGCAAGCAGGTTGTGTTGGGAAAATATCGTTCCCGGGTGCGACCCTTACTCGCCTGATAACCCCATTTGTATCGCCAACGGTATCTTCGCGGGCACGCCTGTGCCTGTTGGCGGCAAGTTTGGGCTCGCCTCCAAATCTCCTCTAACCGGTTTTTTGGGTGACAGCCTTTCCGGAAGCTGGTTTTCGGTCGCTCTCAAGCGCGCTGGCTGGGATGGCATTGTCATCCACAACAGCAGCGACACCTGGGTGAACATTTTTATTGACGACGACCGCGTGGATTTTCTGGACGCGACCTATCTGCTGGGCAAGGGTACCTTCCAGACAGAAGAAGCCATCCGTGAAAAAATGGGTGATGACCAGGTCCGTTCCTGCACCATCGGTGTTTGCGGCGAGCGCATGATTCGCTACGCAAACGTCACGAATGATGGACGTCAGGCTGGCCGCACCGGTCACGGCGCGGTGTGGGGTTCCAAGAAAGTCAAAGCTGTCTCAGTGCGCGGCACAAAAGGCGTTATCGTGGCTGATTCCAAGAAACTGATGGAAATGTCCTTCCATATTTCAAAAGAAGCGCAAGGCAAGGATACCGAAAAATACCGCATCTACGGCACATCCACCAATATGCTTAATATGGATAAAATCGGCCTTCTTCCGACCCGCAACTATCAGGAAGGCACATTTGAGAATGTCAGTCTGATTAGTGGAGAGTACCTGGACGCGCATCACAAAGTAAAAGTGATTGCCTGCGCGCAGTGCCCGATTGCCTGTGAACAAATGTCCATCGTCAAGACCGGACCGTTTGCAGGCGCGATGACAGGCGTGGAATACGAAAGCCTTCAGGCAAACAGCTCCAACCTTGGTATTTCTGACATGCGCGCCTGCATTCAACTGCTCGAAATCGCTGACCACGACGGCATGGACAGCATGAGCATGGGCGTCAGCATTTCCTACGCGATGGAATGTTACGAAAAAGGCGTCCTCAAGAAAGAGGATTTTGCCTGCAAAGCATTCCCAGAAGGTATTGAACTGAATTTTGGCAACGGCGAAGGAGCTGTGGCAGTCGCAAAAATGATTCGCGACCGCGAAGGCATCGGCGACCTGCTTGCTGAAGGTACACGCATTGCGTGCAAGAAGATTGACGCGGAACGCGGCACCGAATCCTGGAAATGGGCGATGCACATTAAGGGTCTTGAATGCCCCGGCTACGATGCCCGCGGTCTGAAGACTTTTTCAGTCGGCCTGGCAGTGGGAACCCGTGGCGGCTGCCACAATCGTTCTGCCGCTTACGACCCGGACATCAAGGGCGAAGTCAACCGCTTCACAATCGACGAAACCCGCGGAAAAGTGGCCGCGGAATCCGAAGAATACGCCGCGGTATACGACACGCTGCCTATGTGCAAATTCATCCGGCGCTGCTTTACGG
>CAZPWL010000002.1:0-43131 GCA_964590535.1 uncultured Anaerolineaceae bacterium | reverse complement strand
AAGCCTTGTCGGATCAGGATGAATGAAGCTTTGCGTGGACCTTCACGGCTTCAAGCAGCCCTGCGGCAGTTTCAAGCGGGAAGTATGGCAGATATTCCCGAATCCGCCGCTCAATAGCGCTGCCGGGGCTATCAGCAAGAATTTGTTTGAGCAAATAGGAGGTTTCGTTGGGGGTACTCCAGGCAAGGTTCTTGACGACGAGTTTAAGGTTCAGCTCCAGCCTGTCATCCCCTGCCTGGATAAACGGACGAACTGATTTAAAAATGCCCGAAAGCTTGTTTAGTGGGCGCTGTTCCAGGTCAATCGCCAAAGCAAGAAGTCCGACGGATTGCAGGCGAATAATCGGGCTGCTGAGGAGTTTTTCAATAAAGGCATCCCACTCCCCAGCGAGACGCGGAGCGAGGCTGGCTTTCTCCAACAGCGTTTGCAGAGCTGCCCGGTCCAACGGGACGGAGATCCAGTCCGAAATGAGAGTCAACACATCCGCGCTAAACTCCGACGGCAGTTGCCCCAAAATGACAGCCGCTAGCTCGCGAGCTTCGTAATAGGGGTCCAGCCAAAGGGCTTTCGCCAGGCTCAGGGCTGCTGATGGGTCGAGAGCAGCTGGCTGCTTGAGGCCGATGCCAATCAGGGGTAAAACCTGGGCGGGCAGACTGTATGAGCGCATGAAGGTTTTTGGTACCAGTTCCCGGCTGGGGCGGTACGCGCGGCGTTCATAGAAGCCCAGAATTTCATGCAGACATTTGATGAAAGCCGTTGGTTCGGAGAAAACCGAAACCAGCTCCCCGATTTGTTTTTGGAGCCTGGTCAAGTCAATTGCTGTCATAGCACTGTCTTAGTAAGAACGCGCGAAGTAAGCTTTTTTGTTTGTTTTCCTGCCGCTGTAGAAGCATACGCCTTCCCCGGGGTTCGGGTCGCTCACGTAAACACGGAGGGTGGCTTTGGTTTCCTCTTTAATGCGCGCTTCGTTTTCGCGGTCATCGCTCCACCATGCGCAAGCCCAGCCCTGCTCCGCAACCACCTGCTTGAAGCTCTCGTAGTCGTTGACTTCGATGATGTGGCTGTCGCGGAAGGCAGTGGCTTTGGCAAGCAGGTTATCCTGAATGGTTTGAAGCATTGCTGGCACAGAACTCTCAAGGTTCGTCATCGGCTCAAAGGATTTACCATCTCTTCCGGGGATATCCCGCCGGCTGAGCGCGACTGTCCCATTCTGCACATCCTTCGGACCAATCTCAATGCGCAGGGGAACGCCCTTCAGCTCCCAGTCGTTGAACTTGAAGCCGGGGGTCAGTCCCTCGCGGTCGTCAACTTTGACGCGCAGGCTCTTAAGTTGGGCTTGGACTGCTTGAACCGCTTCCATTACCGCGCTTTTTTCCTCATCCTTGCGGTAAATCGGAACAATGACCACCTGGATAGGTGCCAGGCGGGGAGGGAGCACCAGACCCTGGTCGTCCCCGTGGGTCATGATGATAGCCCCGATGAAGCGCGTGGAAACGCCCCAGGAAGTCGTCCAGCAGTACTGAAGCTGGTTGCTTTCATCCAGGAACTTGATATCGAAGGCTTTGGCAAAATTCTGACCAAGGAAGTGGGAGGTGCCAGCTTGCAGGGCTTTTGTGTCGCCCATCATCGCTTCAATGGAGTAGGTCGCGACCGCGCCAGCGAACTTTTCGGAATCGCTTTTACGCCCAGGGATAACCGGAACTGCCGCTTCAGTCCGAGCAAAGTCCGCGTAAACCTGCAGCATGCGTTCGGTTTCTTCTTCAGCTTCCTTCTCGGTGGCATGGGCTGTGTGGCCTTCCTGCCAGTAGAACTCGAGCGTGCGCAGGAACAACTTGGTGCGCATTTCCCAGCGCACGACGTTCGCCCATTGGTTGATCAGGACTGGCAGGTCGCGGTAAGACTGAATCCATTTGGCGTACATGGTGCCAATGATAGTTTCTGATGTTGGGCGAACTACCAGGGGCTCCTCCAGCTTTTCGCCGCCGCCGTGGGTAACCACTGCCAATTCCGGTGAGAAGCCCTCCACGTGTTCCTTTTCCTTGGTCATGAACGACTGCGGAATGAGCAAAGGGAACGCTGCGTTTACGTGCCCGGTGGCCTTAAACCGCTCGTCCAGCGCTTTCTGGATGTTTTCCCAGAGCGCCCAGCCGTACGGGCGGATCA
Source organism: uncultured Anaerolineaceae bacterium (assembly GCA_964590535.1). Taxonomy (GTDB): domain Bacteria; phylum Chloroflexota; class Anaerolineae; order Anaerolineales; family Anaerolineaceae; genus Mesolinea. Next base: position 40,968 of record CAZPWL010000002.1, on the reverse strand, counting down.
CCATGCAGCCGCGAACCGGCGCGTAGTCGGCCAGTTCCGAGCGCAGGACCAGCTGGTTGTACCATTCAGAGAAATTTTCTTGTCGGGTGGGCAGTTTCTTTTCCATTGCTTACTTCCTGTCAGGGTTATTGTTAAAGAGGTCAGCCGCTTCTTCCGGGGTCAGGCAGAAGCGCACGCGCTCCATGTCTTCCCGTGAAGTCAGGCTGTTGCTTTGTATGTAGAAAGTCTCAAACGTTTCGCGCCAGGCTGGACCAATCAGAACCAAGGGCTTAGCGCAATCCGGGGAAATGACCGATAAATTAAGCGCCAGGCTGAGCTCCGCCAATGTACCGATTCCGCCGGGCAGCGCGATCATCGCGTCCGGTTGGCGGGTGAGCACTTCCAGGCGTTGGTTCAGCGTTTCGGTATGGATATTAACCTGCACCCAGGGGTTTGCACCTCCAGGGCGGTAGCGTTCAATTTCCGCGCAGGTGACGCCAATTGTCTTGCCGCCGGCTTCTTCCGCGCCTCGGGAAACAGCTTCCATCATGCCGCAATAACCGCCGGTCATCACGGTGTGGCCTTGCCGCGCCAGCAGCGCGCCCAAGCGGCGCGCGTCTTCATAAAGCGCGTCCCCAGCCGCAGGCCGGGCGCTTCCATACACCGCGATAATCATACGTCCCGCTCCTTGCCCTGGTGCTCTGGCCAGAGGCGGGTTTGGTTCTGGGTGATTTTCGCCAGCACTGCCTGTTCCAGGTCAATTCCGGACACGCTGGCAAGTTGAAGCAGGTACAGCGTCGTATCCGCCAGCTCGCCGGCTAAAGCTTCCCGGTCTTTGCAGTCCGCCTGCCATTGAAAAAGCTCGAGTACTTCAGCGGCTTCCAGCACCAACGAGATGGCTAGGTTGCGCGGGGTCTGCTGCTTGACGGAATCTTCGGCATACCAGCCCTTAGATTCCACCAGCGCGTGCATTTTTGTGGTCAATTCATCCAGGTTCATAATCAAATAATTATACTTGAGAAACGCCAGGATAACCCCCGCGCGATGCGCGCGCTACAAAAGAAACCTTGGAAAATTTGGGTTAACATACACAGCGTTCGAACGCGATGTCTGTCGGGAAAGGTCGGGACGGAAGACCGTTTCAGCGCAAATTACGCCTGTGCGCTCCGCGCTTTGGGGGGGCAGGGCTCTTGCGTGCTCAGCTTGGAAAACCTGTTCTACGAGCTCCGGTGCGCAGAACCTGGCAGGCAGAATAAAAAAAACTCCGCCGTCAGGCAGAGTTCAGCGCGATTATCGAGGTGACCCAGGGCTTATTCCCCCCAGAAAAGTTGTGTCCAAATTTCCAAGCGGGAAAGTTCAGCGCTTTCAGCCAAAGGTGTAGGCGTTGGGGCGGCAGCAGCGCTGGACTGGGCTTGGAGGATGATAGCAACATCCCCTTCGTTAATCAGCTTTGCCTCTTCACGCGCCCATTCTTCCACCGCGCGATCTGAATTGGCATAGGCAATATCCGCTTCAAGCCGCTGTTGGGTCTGCTCAAGGGCAACGATGCGGGCGCTCAGCTGCTGTTCCTGTTTTTCCAATTGCAGCGAACGGACCATGCGATTATTAAAATCCATCATCAGGAAAACGAGGATGACAATTACGACAATCAGGACGATACGTCGGTCTGCCCAATTAATCTTTTTGATTTTTTCCCAAATATTCTTCATATACCTGAATCCGTTGCAACAATTGTACCATCAAGGCGTTTTCCTGATTAAAACGCGCTGCGCTTAATAACAAAAACGCAACCGGTTTGGTTGCGTTTATGCCGAAGGAGAGATTTGAACTCTCACGAGCGCTATGCTCACTACGCCCTGAACGTAGCGTGTCTGCCAGTTCCACCACTCCGGCAATAGAGTAATATTTTATCCAATCCTGTGGTTTTGTCAAATGTATCTCCTTTGGGTCTGCTTCCCGCACCTTCGGTTTGCGCAGGAAGCATCGCGGGATTCCACGCGTAGGGGGGGGATGTATTCCTGTTCAGAGGAGGGTGGCACGTATATTGCATCTTAAACTCTGATGAAACTCATTCGTTGTTTTTCGCACCCAAAATCTTGCTCCCGCGCAGGCGCAGGGCGTATTTGCGCCGCGCTGCTGGCGGGCATGCTTTTAGGGGGCTGTTACCGGCCGATTGCCAATTATGACCCCTGGCAGGTACCGCAAGGCTCACTACAGGGCGCGACGCCGACCCTCATGAGCGCGCAGTCACTGAACCCGACGCTGGCGAAGCCGCGAACGACCATCACGCCCGCGCCTGCCGGGCCGACCCCCACACCAAATCAACCAGCCCTGCTGCCCACGCTGCGTGCGCAGACCGAAGAATACACCGTTGTCGCTGGTGATTCACTGGCGCGCATCGCCTTGCGTCATCAGGTTTCAGTGGGGCAAATCCTGAGCGCAAATCCGGACCTTGAAGATCCCAATCTCATCGAACCGGGGCAGAAGCTGACCATTCCGCCTGCTAGCGCGAACGAACAGGCAACCAACTTCAAGATAATCCCTGACGCGGAACTGTTTTACAGCCCTTCGGCAGTCGGATTTGACACTATGTCGGTGATTGCCCAGTTTGCCGGTAAGTTGAACAACTATAACGAGACCTTGGAAGATGAAACGACCCTGAGCGGCGCTGAAATTGTTCAACGCGTAGCTGAGGAGTTTTCTGTAAATCCGCGCTTACTGCTGGCTGTACTGGAATACCGCAGCGGCTGGGTAAGCTCTGCTGGAAAAACTGGTGTTTCCGCGGATTACCCGCTGGGGCTGAAAGACGCCAACCGAAAAGGGCTTTACAAGCAGCTCAGTTGGGCGGCGAACGAGATGACCCGCGGTTATACGCTCTGGGAAAATGGCGCAGTGGCAGTTTGGACGCTTGGCGACGGTTCCGTGATGCGCGCCGACGCGACCATCAACGGCGGCACAGCCGGCATGCAGTACCTTTTCAGCCTTCTGCTGGGGAAAGAAGATTGGAAACTTGCAGTTTCTCCTGCGGGATTTTACGCGGATTACAACCGGATTTTTGGTTTCCCATTCGCGTTTTCAATTGAACCACTCGTGCCGGAAAATTTGACCCAGCCAGAGATGGAGCTGCCTTTTGCTGCCGGCGACACCTGGTACTTTACTGGCGGACCGCATGTAGGCTGGGGAACGGGTTCCGCCTTCGCGGGGATTGACTTTGCCCCGCCCGGCGAGGAGTTTGGCTGTTACGAAAGCCAGACACCGGTGACAGCCGCAGTGGACGGCTTGGTGGTTCGCTCCGGGGACGGCGTTGTGGTGCAAGATTTGGATGGAGACGGAATCGAACAGACCGGTTGGTCGCTGCTCTATCTCCATGTTGCCACCGAAGGCAGAGCTGCCGTGGGCACCTATCTCCATCAAGGAGACCTGGTGGGTTACCCCTCCTGCGAGGGCGGTTACTCCACCGGCACACATTTACACCTTGCGCGCCGTTACAACGGCGTTTGGATTCCCGCGGACGGCAGCGTTCCGTTCGTCCTGAGTGCCTGGACGAGCGAAAGCGCCGGAATTGAATATGATGGATACCTGGTAAAAAATGGACAAACCGTTGAAGCTTTCAATGGCCGTGCCGATTTCAACGCCATCGGACGTTAACTGCTCGCGCGCGGAAAGGCAGCAGAGAATGGCTGCCCGGCGCAGGCGGAAAACGCAGCGTTTGGTCATCGCTGTGCTTGCAGCAGGGATATGCATCGGTGCAGTCCTGGCTTTGCCAGCGGAAGCCCCGGAAAATGTCACTGCCAAAAAAGCCGCGGATGAGACCGCCTTGCCGCTGAGCATTCCTGAGCAGGCGCCGGAGCTATTGGAGGCGCCTTTGGCAGTAGCGGCAGCGGGTAATTCCGTTGATCCCGCTGTGCTGGCAAACCAGTCTCCGGAAGTGCTGGCAAACCAAGCCCCTGCAGTAGCCGCCAGCCCAAACGCGCCAACTTTGTATTACGCGCAAAGCGGAGACAACCTGGACGTGTTAGCCCTGCGTTTCGGCGTACCGGTCAGCGAAATCAGCAGTACGGGTGAACTATTGGAACACGGCTTTATCTCGGAAGGGCAGCTGCTGCTAATCCCGGCGCAGCTTGAAAACGTCAGCGACAGCCTCAGGCTCTTCCCGGACGCTGAAGTGGTCAATTCGCCCAGCGCGCTCGATTTTAACGTGGAGGATTTTATCGCTCAGGCAGGCGGAAAACTCGCTGATTACCAGGAGAGTGTGTATGCTAATGGAGTGATGACAGGCGCGCAAATAATCCGCCGGGTGGCCAGGGATTATTCTATTCACCCCCGCCTGCTGCTTGCGCTCCTTGAATACGAAAGCGCTTGGGTTTACGGCAGCCCTGCCACACAGGACCAACTTTACTACCCGCTGGGTTTGTTCGAGTCTGGTCAGAGCGGATTGTACAAGCAATTAGTTCTCGCCGCGGGAAAGCTTGGCACAGGTTACTACGGTTGGCGCGAAGGCACGCTGCTCGCGCTGACGTTTCCGGACGGCAGCAGTTTGCGTCTGGCGCCGGAGCTTAACTGTGCTACGGCTGCCTGGATGTACTATTTCGCGCAGACGCGCAACGAAGAAGCCTGGAAAGAAGCTTTGTACTCCGACCGCAGCCTGCTTTCCACCTACGAAGCCATGTTTGGCAATCCCTGGCTGATCGCGCAGGAATACCCATCGCTCTTTAACCCAGGAATGGAACAACCCCAGCTTGATCTGCCGTTCGAAAATGGGATTGTCTGGTCTTATACCAGCGGACCGCACGCGGCCTGGGGCGCTGTGGAAGTGCGCGCCGCCCTGGACTTTGCCCCGCCAGCGGACGCGCCAGGCTGCCTGCCTAACAGCACCTGGATAACATCTGCTTCTGCTGGGTTCGTCGTGCGCTCCGATAACGGTACTGTTGTGGTGGATATGGACGGCGATGGGAATGAGGAAACCGGTTGGAATATCGTCTACCTGCATGTGGGCACTACGCATCGGATTAAGCTTGGCGAATGGGTGGAAAAGGGCGACCGCATCGGGCACCCATCCTGCGAAGGCGGTATCTCGACCGGAACGCATTTGCACCTTGTCCGAAAATACAACGGCGAATGGATTCCTGCAGATGGACCGCTGGCTTTCACGCTCAGTGGTTGGACCGCGAAAGCCGCGTCGGTCCCGTACCAGGGTTGGCTCATCAATGGCGATGCGATTGTCAAGTCCAACAGGTACAGCGCAACGCCCGCGCATATCACGCGCTGGGATTAGCTCTTCCGGTTTGTGGTATAGTAGTGGCGTTTACCACCGGTTTATATGATGACAGCCCGTAAATTCCACATCAAGTTCCAATGGATTGCGTTCCTGCTCGCGCTCGTGCTTTTCACCAGCGCGTGCACGGATGCCAGGCCAACGTATATCCTGCCTGACGCGCAGCAGACCGAGGAAGCGGAACAGCCTACCTCTACTCCTTTCCCTGCCCGTCCGGTCTACGCGCCTGGTACGCTGGTGGATTACACCGCCCAGAGTGGCGACACGATGCTTTTATTATCCGTTCGTTTTGGGGCTAGCGTACAAGAGATCCTGTGGGCTAACCCCGAGATTCCCGAGTCGACTGCCACGCTGCCGCCCGGTTTCCCCATGAAAATGCCAATTTACTATCGACCTTTGTGGGGCACAGCCTATCAAATTATCCCGGATTCCGCGTTCGTTTATGGACCGGACCTGATCGGTTTTGACCTGCGCGCTTACGTGGAATCCAGCCCGGGCTGGTACAAGCAGTACGGTTCCTACATTCAAGCGGAATATAAAGACGCGGCTGATTTGCTCAGTTGGCTGGGAGAAAATTACAGCATCAATCCCCGGCTTCTGCTGGCGTTGCTGGAATATCGGGCGCAAGCGCTTACGAACCCGACACGCGACCGCGCCAATGAGCTCACGCTGCTCATGCCGGAAGAGGTGTACACCGGAGTTTACCTGCAGCTTTCTCACAGCGCGGACTTGCTGAACGACGGCTATTACCGCTACCGGCAGGGTGAGCTGACCTCGATTACCCATTTGAACGGCGAGATTGAGAACATTGACCCCTGGCAGAATGCCGGCAGCGTGGCGCTGCAGTATTATTTTTCGCTCTTCCTGGACGGGGAGGAATATAAACGCGCGATTGGACCGGACGGCTTTGCCAAGACTTATCGGGAGATGTTTGGTGACCCCTGGCAGGGAAACACAACCGTGCTGCCTGGCAGCCTGACGCAGCCGCAATTTATCCTGCCGTTCCGCCTGGGCACCACCTGGTCTTATACGGGTGGGCCGCACACCGGTTGGGGAAACCTCAAGCCCTACGCCGCCATTGACCTGGCGCCGCCGGTGGGGTCCAAGGGATGCGTTGGAACGAACGAAGTGGCTGTGGCGGTCGCGGACGGCGTGATTGTCCGCACGGGTCCCGGCACGGCGATTTTGGACCTGGATGGAGACGGCGACGAACGCACCGGCTGGAATATTTTTTACCTGCATATTGCGCAGGAAGGGCGCGTTACGGAGGGGACGGTGGTGAAGCAGGGTGACCCGATTGGGCATCCTTCCTGTGAGGGCGGGCAGGCGACTGGAACGCATCTTCACATCGCCCGCAAGTACAACGGTGAATGGATTTCCGCGACCGGATTCCTGCCTTTCAACCTGGACGGCTGGACGCCTGTGGAAGGCAGCCGCGCTTACCTCGGGCAACTGGTGCGCGGAGATGAGGTTGTAATCGCCAGCGACGAATCCCCCACCAGCAGCATGATTACCAGGCAGTAATCTGCGGGACTGGTATTGCTGATGCTTTGGATACCTATAGGTTGGTGAAGCTGAGGCGTAGGCAGAGCATCTTTGTCACAAGAAAAGATCCTTCGCTGCGTTCACGCTGACAAAAGTTGTCACTGCGAGCCCCTGCTCCAAAGGTTGCGTGAAGACTGGAATAAGAATAAGGGGGCGCGGCAGTCTGCCTTTCAATCCTTAATCAATGAGGTAACTGAGTGAGGCAAACTCTCTTCCGTTTTGCAGCTAAAACAATAAAGGCAGATTGCCGCGCCGTTTTGCCTGGAAACCCTGCTAAAATGCACTGCAGCCTATTGGCAAAACGGCTCGCAACGACGAACCCTTTACCACCCGTCAATACCAAAAATAGGCCGTCAGATTAATTGGCGGCTTGGCTTCTCTCAGATATAAAATCTGTTACAAGCCCAAATCGTGCGGGTTTACTGGTGAGCCGTTGTAACGGATTTCAAAATGCAGGTGCGGACCGGTTGATTGACCTGTGGAGCCCATGTATCCGATGAGCTGACCGGCATAAACCTCCACCCCACAGCTCTGTATCATGCCGCCGTCCATCAGGTGCGCGTACAGCGAGAGATATCCGTTGCCGTGGTCAACCACGATTGTGTTGCCATAGCCGCGCGTGGACCAGCCGGAATAGATGATGACGCCTGAATCGGCCGCGTAGATCTCATAGCCCATCCGTCCGGCATAATCCAGACCGTTATGCGTGGGCGGCGTGTATTCATAGCCCGAAATCCAATGCTCCGAGGTCGGGAACTGCCAGCTGCCGGTGCCGACTGCCCAGGCTGTACTGTTGCAGGCATACGCGCCCAGATAGGAGACGTTCGGATGCTCTCCGACGCCATCTTCGCCCGGCCCCACCGGGGTGACCCAGGTGACAGGCGGGCGCATACCGCCCGGGACGTAAAGCAGCGTACCGGCTTTGATGTTCGGGTGGCTCAGGTCTGTGAATTTGCTGCGATCTAACTGGTTCAAGGGTTCATCCAAAATCACATCGCGGCTGACATTGTAAAACGATGCGACCTTGTCCAGGTTCTCTTTATAACTCCATCCGTGGTAGACGCCGTTATCCGGTAGGATAAACAGCTTCTGACCAGGAACGATGCCGTCGGGGGTGTCGCCAAGCAGGTAACGGTTCGCCCATAAGACTGTCTCGGGCGTGAGCCCGAATTTTTCTGCGATGGTGAAGAGCGTGTCCAGTTCTTCCACGCGGTAAGCGATGATCTCTGTGCGGGGGGATGGGAAGGAATCCGGGTTCCCAAGGGGCAGTTCCTCAATTTGGGAAAGAGCCGCGTAGGTGAGCAGGCTGTCCGCCGAGACTGTTTCCGGACGGGTGCCGCCGGGCACAACCAGTCGGGTCCCAGGCGTGATATTCGGCAGGGATAGATTGCCAAGCGACGTCCGGTCCAGTTTGTTGCCGGGGTAATCGATTATCACGTCGGGCGTGACGCCATAAAAGTCCGAGACGCCGTTCAGTCCTTCTCCGGCTTGCCAGGTGTGGTAAACGCCGTCCACTGGCAGGATGAAGATCAGGGTGCCGGGTGTGTAAACAGCGGGGTCATCGCCCAATTCATAGCGGTTTGACCACAGAATCGTTTCCGGGGAGATGCCAAAATTGGATGCGATTGAGAAAATCGAGTCGCCTTCCTGTATGGTGTAGGTAATCACCTCAGTCCGGGCTGCTTCAGCGGTTGGCAGGGCGGCAGGCTCCGCGGAGGGCTCGGTAGTTGGGGTGGGCGCGGCCGTCTCAGCTTCGAGGGCTAACTGCGGGGCATTCAGCGCTGTAGCGGTCGGCGTGGGTTGGGCGGTTTTTTCCCCGGTTCTGCCAGTCAACCAGATGGTGAGAATGACCACTGCCGCCAGGATTAGCAAGAGCGCGGCAATGCTGCCAGGCTGCTTGTGCCAACCCTTGCCAGGTTGACGATTTTCCTTCTGGTTTTCTTCTGGGGGTATGGCTGCGGCCTGAATTTCGCTCTCAGCGTGCAGCTCTGTATTTGGATTAGTAGTTTGTTCTTCCATTCGGTCTCTGAACAGGCATAATAACCAGCTTCTTTTTCCCTGTCAAGTTCGTGTAAATCCTAAATAAGCCAGCTAAACGTGAAATTTTTGGGTCCGGTTCATCAGATAGTCATTCCAGGTACTTTCCATCCAATCATCTGATTTGATCAACAATGGCAGGCAGTGGGTTGTGATTCTGGAGCAAATCGCCCGTAAACTGATAATGTGGAAATGCCACTGCGAAATACCTTTTAGTGAAAAAACAGCACGCGTCAATCCCGAAAGTACTTGCTGAGCAGTGGGTTCAGGTCTGCCTGGCTGTGCCTGCCAATCGCGGCGAAGAAAGCCTCGCGTGAGGCAATCTGATAGGTGTTGCTGAGGGCGTAATCCTTGAGCGCGGCAAAAAAAGCTTCATCGCCAATCAGGTCCCGCAGCTCCTGCAGGAATTCGGCGCCGCGTAAGTACACCGCGTCCCGATAGGCGGGATAGCCGCCAGAAAGGTAAATGTCGGAATTGACATAGCCCTTGGGCGCAAATCCGTCGACGCGGTTATTCCACCACCACTGCACCAGGTCCGGCTGGAAACGCTGGTAATAAAGTACTTCGTGGTAGGTTGCCAGGGCTTCGTCCAGCCAGGGCTCTTGCGCCTGGTCGTTGCCAACCATGCTGTAGAACCACTGATGTGAGATTTCATGCGGTGTCAGGATGGTGAGGTTGGTCTTGGGTGTCTTGTTGTAAAAATCAAACACCCCATAGCTGATCATCACCATGCCGTCCATTTCCATGTTATGCAAGAAATCCGCGGCGACGATGGAGATCATCTCGCGAGGGTATGGGTAATACAATTCTCCGAAGAGCTTAAGCGCTTGCGCGGCGATTTCGGTGACAGCTTTACCAGCTTCCTGGGCTTCCATGAAGACGTAAGACCGGATGCGCACGCCGTTCTGGATGATTTCGTGCTCAAAGTAGCTGTCGCTGACCGAGAACGAAAAACCCCGCGCCAGCTCTAAATGATAGTGCCGCGCGCCGTCTTTCTCTTCGGCTGGCGCGCTGGCGGCAACTTCAATCAATTCCTGCCGATCGGTGAGCTGCAGACTGACGTCAAAGTCGGACATTTCTGCCACAACGAATTCCCCAACCAGCATGTTGTTCTCGAGCTGCTGCGGGTGGATGACCCAGCCTGTGCCTTCCTGGTAGGGGGGGATGTAGGGATACCAGTTGGTCAGGTTGGTTTGCCGTCCAGAGACGCCGTAAGTGCCTTCGTGGGTGGGCAAATTAAGTTGATAGCTGAACTTCAGGCTGGTCGTAGCCCCGGGAGCGAGCGGGGCAAGGAGGGGTACCGTAAAGCGCACGCCATCCTCCTGCCAGCCGCTGATGGGGCTGCCGCTGCCGTCTGTGAGGCTGCGTAAGGAAAAACTACCCGGGAAATACTTGGGGGGAACCACGACCGCCAATTCATTGAAGGTCTGGCTGCTGCGGTTTGTATAGGTAATTGTTTCGTCTACTATCGCGTACTGCGTGTAGTAATTCAGGATCAGGTTCAGCTGGTAATGCGTGCGGTTTTTGGGCGCGGAAGCGCTGAGGTCTGGATTGTTGTGGGCTGTTGGCGTGTCTGTCGCGGCAGCTTCTGTAGGCGCTTCTTCACTCGGTGTGGGCTGCGATGGTAGCGGGGCTTCCGCGGAAACCTGAACCTGTGGTGCTGGGAGAGTACTTGTCGGGGTGCCGCTCGCGCAGGCGCTAAGCATCAATGTCAGCGCCAGTAGGAGGAGCAAAACGGGGGACTTTTTCAAAGAGACCTCACAACCTGACCCATTCTACCAGAAAAACGAGCGGCGCATTTCCTAAGCGGCGCGGGTACGGGCTCGCGCGCTGGAATTCTGCGCGAATCGGTCCTGAAGTCAAATAAGAATTTACAAAGGACTGAGCCGTGTAGGTTGAAAGGCTCAGTCCTTTTAAATTCCATTTTTTCCATCCACCCACGCCGGGCGCCGAACGGAGGTGGTTTTTTATTGCCTGGCATCCCGATGTCTGCGGTTACGCCTCGATGATTTTAATCTCCCGGGTCAATTCCAGCACCTGGCGGAACATGGCGATGCAGGGGCAGTATTTTTCTTCGGAGAGCTGCACCGCGCGTTCTACATCCTCAGGTTTAATGCCGCGCCCGGTAACGACATAAATCAGGTGCATGCGCGTGAACACCTTGGGGTAGGTTTCAGCCTTGGCAACGACGGCGCGTACTTCAAACGCAGTCACATCGGCGCGTTTCTTTTTCAGGATGGAAATGACATCCATGGCGGTGCAGCCGGCTGTGCCGATGGCCAGAAGTTCCGTCGGTCGGAAGCCATTATCGTGCCCGCCCGCCACTTCGCTCGAATCCATTTTCAGACAGAAACCGGTATTGGCGCTGCCTAAAAAACTCATATCCCCTTGCCAGACTGCTTTTGCTTCCATTTTTCTCCTTTTTGTTCAACCAACTGGTTGAACCATCATTTAAGTTATCAGGTAAACACACCTGTTTGTGTTTTCCCGCAGTTCCCACAAACCAGGTTGAGCTGGCAGTCGTAATCCACGCGCCCAACCAGGCAGAACGGACAAGGCAGCCCGTACCTGAGCACGAATGAACCTCTGGGTCCACACACCCGCAGGGATTTTTCCAATGGAACGCTTCCGGATTGAGTAGAGGATTCCTCTAATTGTTCCTCGCCGGGTTCGGCTGGGCTGCTCAATATCTCCTCCAGGTCTGCGGGTTGTTCATCTTTTTGTTTTTCCCTCCGGTGCAGGTCAGCGGCTTCTTGCGTCCTCAGGCAGCGAGGTCGGCTTCACGCAGCCGGGGTCAGGTACCAAGTCGGGAGCACGTCAAAGTCCAGGTCGTCGCGTTCGCCGCGTGCCAGGTGTTGGTAACCCGCAGCGGCAATCATAGCGGCGTTATCGGTGCACAGGCTGATGTGCGGAATATGGACTTTGAAGTGGGTTTGCGAACGGAATGCTTCGCGCAAAGGCTTATTCGCTGAGACGCCACCTGCGACGATTATCTCTTTCGCATTGAACTGCTGCGCCGCGCTGATGGTTTTTTCGTAAAGAGCAGTAACAACTGCCGCCTGAAAACTTGCCGCCAGGTCAGCCGTAGGCAAGCCCTTGCCCTGGGCTTTCAAATCCTGCACAGTACGCAGAACCGCGGTCTTGACCCCGCTGAAAGAGAAGTTGAAAGGCTCGGACAGGCGTGCTTTCGGGAAGTTGAACGCGCGCGGGTTGCCTTCCTGCGCTGCTTTTTGGATGGACGGACCGCCTGGATACGGCAAGTCCAGCAGACGGGCAACCTTGTCGAAGGCTTCGCCAGCCGCGTCATCCACCGTACCGCCCAAGCGCTGGTACGCGAGGTGTTCGCGCATCAGGATGAGTTCGGTATGCCCGCCGGAAACCAGCAATGCCACCAGCGGGAATTTTGGTTCGGGGGTGGGGGCGCTGCCGCCTGCGTACAACCAGGAGGAGTAGATATGCCCCTCGAGATGGTTGACGCCCACGATGGGTTTATCAACCGACATCGCCAGCGCTTTGGCCATGTTCGCGCCGACCACCAGGGAGCCCGCTAAACCTGGCCCGCGCGTTACCGCGATACCATCGATATCACTGAGTTCCAGGTGCGCCTGCTGAAGAGCTTCGTTTACCGTGGCGTAGACGGCCTTGACGTGTTCGCGGGAGGCAATTTCCGGGTAGACGCCGCCAAATTGGGCATGCAGATCCACCTGGCTGGCGATGACGGAACTGATGATCTCCCGTCCATCGGCGACCACTGCCGCCGCGGTTTCATCGCAGCTGGATTCAACAGCTAATACGCGTAAATGCGGAGCTTTCATCTTATCCTGCCCTCATCGGGACGACCAAATCCATTGGGAAGTCCGCGAACTTCGCGAATTTGCCGTCCCCGCTGACAAAGTAGGTATCCTCAAGCCGAACACCGTAACCCTTTTCAGGATAGTATAACCCAGGTTCGAGCGTGAATACAGAACCGGCTTGGAGGATGTTGCTGTCATCGTTTGGACGGCTAAACCAGGGCTTTTCGTGCACATCCAGCCCTACCCCATGCCCGAGGGAGTGCACATAACCCGAGCTGACTCGCGGGTTGGTGCGCACGGTCTCGTGCCCGTAAGCTTCCAGCAGTTCACACGTGCGCTGCTGCAGGATGGCGGGGTTAATTCCGACCCGCAGCTCGGAAGCGAGCTGGTTGTAGGTGTTCAGAACCTGATCATAAATCTGGTGCACCTCATCGGTGGCATAGCCCAGGCTCCAGGTGCGCGTAAAGTCATAGAAGTAGCCTCCGCCTTGTTCGCAGGGGAAGATGTCGTAAACAATCGTGCGCCCAAGCCGGATAGGGTCGCCGGGCGTACCCGAGCTGTGCGGTACGCCTGCATCCCGGCCGATAGCGAAGATGGTGTCTTCCGGGTTTTCCGCGCCGAAACTTGTCAGCCACAAGTTGATTTGGGTTTTGACGTCCCCGATGGTGAGGGGCGAACCGTCTGCCTTCACGAGCGTGTCCCCGCTGACCTTGTGCGAGGTTAACAAGTCCAATGTGTTGCCGACCACGCGGGTCGTTACCTGCGCCATGGCGCGGATGCGTTCCAACTCGGGCGCATCTTTGGTCGCGCGGGCTTCCAGAAGAATGGCATCGTTCACATCGCCAGTGAGTTCCAGTCCGGGCAGCAGTTTTTGAAGGTGCTGCATGACTGCAAAAAATGGACCTACATCGCGGATACCGTAGAGCAGGACTTTGCCTTTGGTGAGGGAGATGCCTTCCAGGATTTGCTTGTAACGCAAGGCCGAGGCCAGCCCAAGGTCTCCATTGGTTTCTTTAATTAATGCGTTCAGGTCATAATCCGCGTAGCTGATAAGCTGGAAACCTGATTTGGCGGCTTCGTCCCGTTCCATGGGTCCGTGGCAGAGTATGGGCGTCTTGCCCGGTAAGATGAATAAATCCCCGCCTGTCAGGTGCGCGATGCCGGTAAAGTACACCATAGCAGAGTTGTGCTGCCCCGCGCCGCTAATCCACAGGGCGTCCGCCCCGTGTTGCTGCATTAATGCGTCAATCTGTTGTTTCATATTTGGTCCTTTATCTGCCCTAGAGCTGTTTTAATCCCTTGAAGCAAGCTGGGGTCTTCATCCGGAAGGATGGTACGCGGGTCAAACACGACCCGGTTGTTTTCCACGCGGGCAATCACCGCCGGCTGGCAAGCGCGCAGTCGCGCGAGGAATTTTTGCGGGCTGCGGGTGTCCAGAGCAAGGAGGCAAGTGGGCAGCGTCTCTTCGGGCAGGCTTCCACCGCCGATGGTGGAGCGGCCTGAAATCAGAGACCCTTCCCCGAGCTGCTGCTGCCATCCAAGCGCCTGTTCGCGCAGGGAGCTTTCCGAGCGTGCGAGAGCTCTGTGTATTGGGATGCAGGTTTGGGCTTCGCCTTTCAGGTAGTGCCCCAGCGTGGCTGAGAGCGCGGCAAAACAGAGCTTATCCGGGCGCAGCGCGCGGTAAAGGGCTTGCTTACGCAGTTTATCCACCAGGGTCTTTTTACCGACGATTATTCCGGCTTGCGGGCCGCCCAAAAGTTTATCCCCAGAGAAGCATACCAAATCGGCGCCGGCTTGCAGAGCTTCCTGCACCGTCATTTCATGCGGCAGGCCATACTGGGCTGTGTCCACCAGAGCGCCGCTGCCCTGGTCAAAGACCAGAGGTACGCCAGCGGACGCAGCCAGCCGGGCAAGCTCGTCAATGCTTGGTTCGGAAGTAAAACCAATAATTTTAAAATTCGAGTGATGCGTGAGCAGAAGCAGCTGTGCGCCTTGTTCCAGGGCTGATTGATAATCGCTCAGGTGCACGCGATTGGTGGTGCCAATTTCCAGCAAGCGCGCGCCGGATTCGCGCAGAACGTCCGGAACGCGAAAACCACCGCCGATTTCCACCAGCTGTGAGCGCGCGGCCGCCACCTTTTTGCGCCGCGCGAGCGCGCTGAGCGCCAGGAGCACCGCGCCGGCGTTGTTGTTCACAACCAGGGCGGCTTCAGCGCCTGTCAGGCGGGTCAGTTGGCTTTCCACCTGCGCGTTGCGCGTGCCGCGTTTGCCTGCTGAAAGCTCATACTCCAGGTTCGAGTAACCGACGGCTGCCGCGCTGAGCGCAAGTTGAGCCTGGCGGCTTAACGGAGCCCGGCCGAGGTTGGTGTGCAAGACCACCCCGGTGGCGTTGATGACATGAACCGGGAAAAGCGCGGATTGACTGGTCAAGAGCGCGGCTGCGCGGGTAATCAAAGTTTCCTCAGTCGGGACCGATTGTCCCGCGCGAAGTTCCTCCCGGCAAGCCGACAACACTTCACGGATGGCGTCAGCGGTCCATTCCCGACCGTACGATTCGATAAGTTCCCCGGTCAGCGCATGCGTCAGCAAATGGTCTACCGAGGGTATTTGGCGGAAAGCTTCCATGATTTAAGCTTCAGGATTTTCGGGCTTCCAGCGGCTGCGTTCCCACAGACGCAGCACAACCTCGACGAGCACTAACGCGGCCGCGATAATGACACCCAGCGGAAAAGTGAGCACCCTGCCCATACGCAGCCAGGCCATCAAGCTGACGAAAACACCCGTCCACAGGGCTTCACGCATAATCACGGAACGCTCGGCAGGGGGATTGGTTGGAAAGCGGAGATTCAGAAAGTAAGCGGCCGGCAGAGCCGCGCCTGCGCCCAACAGCACCAGAAAGAAGAAAAATAACCAGCGAGGCCCCAGCGTGGGCAGGGTGAGATTAGTCACCAATGCTAAACCGCCGCCGCCCAACGTCAGAAGGATGAGGAAGGCAGGCAGGTATTCTTTGAAGGGAGGGATTGTGCGCTGAGGGTTTTCCATGTCAAAATTATATCGTATTTTGATAGCGTCATGCGCTTCCAGCCTGCAGACATAGAATTGACGCGCCTACGATGCTATGTTAAACTTCACGCAATCAACTCATCCAGAGAAGTGGAGGGACCGGCCCTATGAAGCTTCGGCAACCCGCTCGTTCGGGTGCCAATTCCGGCAGACATGTTCTGGAAGATGAGGCTGGCAAGGATGCTGAACGCCTCAATTTTGAGGCTTTTTTTGTAAGACGATGAGGTGCAGGATGAGTCAGGAAAACGCAGGAACAACGATAAAAACAGCCTATCTGGACGCGCTAAAAGAACGTGTGCTGGTCTTTGATGGCGCTATGGGCACCACGCTGCAGACCATGTACCTGACGGAAGCCGATTTCGGCGGCAAGCACCTGGTTGGCTGCAATGACTGCCTGGTGCTAAACTCCCCCGCGGCGATTGAGAAGGTGCACACCGCCTTTCTGGAAGCCGGCGCTGATGTGATTGAAACCGATACCTTCCGGGCAAACCGCCTGACGCTGGCGGATTACGGCTTGGAAGACCGGACGCTGGAACTGAACATTGCGGCAGCCCGACTGGCGCGCCGTGTGGCCGATAGCTATAGCACCCCCGAAAAACCCCGTTTTGTGGCGGGCTCCATTGGTCCCTCCGGCAAACTAATTTCCACAAACGACCCGCAGATGTCTGATATCAGCTACGACGCGCTGGCGGAAATATTCCGCGAGCAGGCGTCGGGCTTAATCCAAGGTGGGGCGGACTTGCTCTTGCTGGAAACACAGCAGGATATATTGGAGGTCAAGGCAGCCATTGAGGGCATTCACCGCGCTTTTAGTCAGGAAAACGTTATCCTGCCAATCCAAGCGCAGGTGACGCTGGATATTAATGGGAAAATGCTGCTCGGAACCGATATCAGCGCCGCGCTGGCTATCCTGGAAGGCATGGGCGTGAACGTCATTGGGCTGAACTGCTCCACCGGTCCGGAACATATGCGAGCTTCGGTGCAGTATCTGAGCGCGCATGCCACCCTGCCCATATCCTGCATCCCCAACGCGGGGCTGCCGATGAATGTGAACGGCGAGGCGGTTTACCCCCAGCAGCCGGAGCCATTCGCGGAGATGCTTGCTGAATATGTGCGCGAGTACGGCGTCCGGGTGGTGGGCGGCTGCTGCGGCACCCGACCGGAGCATATTTGCAAACTTGCTGAAAAAATCCCAGCTGCCGTTCCGCCAGTGCTGCCGCGAGAACAGGCAGCCGTACTGGCATCGCCCGTGCAGGCAGTGCCGATTGAACAGGAGCCTGTGCCTTTCTTGATTGGCGAGCGGCTAAACGCGCAGGGTTCGCGCGCCTTCAAGAAGCTGCTGCTGGCTGAGGATTACGACGGCATGCTCCAAATCGCGCGGGAGCAATTGGAGACCGGCGCGCACGGCCTGGATGTGAGCGTGGCGGTGACCGAGCGCAGCGATGAAGCCCAACTGATGGAAAAACTGGTCAAGCGCCTGTCGCTTGAGACTCCCACCCCCTTGATTATTGACACGACCGAACCGGATGTGGTCGAAGCCGCGCTGCGCACCGCGCCCGGACGCTGCCTGATTAACTCCACCAACCTGGAAGCTGGCACGGATAAGCCGCGCCGCATCTTCGCGCTGGCCAAAAAGTATGGGGCGGCAGTATTGGCGCTCACGATTGACGAACAGGGCATGGCTAAGACAGCTGAGCGTAAGTTGGAAGTAGCCCAAAGGATTCATGATCTGGCTGTCAACGAATGCGGCTTGAAGGCGCAGGACCTGGTTTTTGACGACCTGACTTTTACTCTTGCGACCGGCGAGGACATCTACCGGCAATCCGCGGTGGAAACCCTGAAGGGGCTTACGCTGATAAAGCAAGAGCTCCCGGGCGTGCATACCTCGTTGGGGGTCAGCAATGTCTCGTTCGGTCTCTCGCCAGCCTCTCGCAAGGTGGTGAACAGCGTCTTTCTGCACCATGCCATTCAAGCCGGGTTGGATATGGCGATTGTTAACTCTGCCCAGATACGCCCTTATGGGGAAATTCCCCTGCAGGAGCGTGAGTTGGCGGAAGCGCTCATCTTCAACCGGAACGAGAACGCGCTGCCTGAACTGATTGCGTATTTTGACGCCAACCCCGAAGCCGCTGCTGATAGCAAAGACAAAAGCTCGCCGCTGGATGGGCTGACGGCGGCGGAACGACTGGCGCAGCGCGTCATCCGGCGCCTGAAAACCGGCGTGGATGAGGACATCGAAGCAATCCTGGCTGAAAACGCGGAGACTCCCAAAGGGCTAACGGCGGTGAAAATTCTCAATGAGGTGCTCCTGCCAGCGATGAAAGAGGTCGGTGATCGCTTTGGGGCGGGCGAACTGATCCTGCCCTTTGTACTGCAGTCCGCGGAAGTGATGAAAAAAGCCGTGGCGCACCTGGAAAACTACCTGGAGAAGAAATCCGGGGAGAGCAAAGGCAAGCTGGTGCTTGCCACGGTGTACGGAGACGTGCACGACATCGGCAAGAACCTTGTCAAAACCATCGTGTCCAATAATGGCTTTGAAGTGGTCGACTTGGGCAAGCAAGTGCCCGCCGAAATGATTATTCAAGCCGCCCAGGAGCAGCATGCCACCGCCATTGGGCTGAGCGCGCTGTTGGTTTCCACCAGCAAGCAGATGCCTCTGATTGTGAACGAACTCCACCGCCGGAAACTGAACTTCCCGGTCCTTATTGGCGGCGCGGCAATCAACCCGCGCTTCGGCTGGCGCATCTTCAAGTGCGAAGACGGCGAGTACTATGCCCCAGGCGTGTTCTACTGCAAGGATGCCTTTGAAGGCTTGGCGGTAATGGATACCCTCACAGACCCACAGCGCTACCAAGTCAGCCTGGACGATTTGCGGCGAAAAGCCGAGCATGAGTTTGCCGCCGCCCAGACCCGGCCAGAAAGGACTTCCAAACCCGGTGCAGCACGCTCTGTCGCGCCAGCGGAAAAAGTTCCGGAAGTGACACAATGGGGCGCGCGGGTGGTGAAGGAGATGCCCCTGCCTTTGGTGGCGAAGCATCTGAACCTGAATGAACTTTACCGCCTCTCTTGGGGGGCAAAAAACGCGCACGGCAGTGACTGGAAGTGCTTGCAGGCGGATTTCGACGCGCGGCGCGAGGCGATGCTGCGCGGCGCTGAAAAAGAGGGCTGGCTTCAACCGCAAGGCGTTTACGGCTACTGGCCAGCGCTGGCGGACGGCGACAGCCTGGTTGTGTACGACCCGGCCACGCTTAAGGATGAACAACCCAAAGAACTGGAGCGCTTTGAGTTCCCCCGTCAGATTGGCGGCGAGGACCTGTGCCTCGCTGATTATTTCCTGCCGGTGGGTTCAGCGCGTTTTGACGTGGTTGCCTTGCAGGTCGTCACTGTGGGGGATGCCGCAGCCCGACGTTTTGCCGAACTGGAAGCCGCCCACGACTATTCCGAGGCGTATTTTACGCACGGTCTGGCGGTGCAGATGGCTGAAGCCGCGGCGGATTTCTTACACGCGCACATCCGAAGGGAACTTGGGCTGAAGGACGCGCAGGGTTTGCGCTATTCCTGGGGTTACCCTGCCATTCCAGAACTTTCGGACCACGGAAAGGTGTTTCACTTGCTGCCAGCTGAAAGCGCGTTGGGAATGCAGCTGACCTCCGCGTACCAGCTTGTGCCCGAGCAATCCACAGCGGCGATTATTGTGCACCACCCCCTGGCGAAGTATTTCAACATTGGCGTGAACCGGGTCGAACAACTGTTGGGTTGAACCCTTAACGCGAGCCTGCTTTTAAAGCTGTAGAGAGTACAGGAAATCAATACGGGCACTTCCTGGGGTACAATTGGAGGGCTGAAAGAAGGTGACCCAATGAAAGCTATGAAAACCATCGGGCTGGGTGTGCTGATTACAGTCGTCTTGCTGATTTCCGCCTGCACGCAAAGCGCTCCCCGCGACCTTTCCGACCTGGAAGAAACCGCCGTTGTACAGACGCTGACGGCTATGGCGCCAACCCTGCCTCCTCCCACGGAAACCCCGACCCCGACCGCCACAAGCACCCCGACCCCGACCCCGACCAAGGTCACTTCCATTGGGCCGGATAACTTCCCCGCGGATGTTAACCCGCTGACCGGCTTGCAGGTGGAAGACCCCAGCCTGCTGGAGCGGCGCCCGGTCATCGTCAAGGTAGCCAATTATCCGGCTGTGGGCAGACCGCATGCCGGGCTCTCGTACGCGGACATTGTATGGGAATATTACATTGGCGAAGGCTCCAACCGCTTTGCCGCGCTGTATTACGGGCAGGACGGCATAAAAATTGGGCCGGTTCGCTCCGGACGGCTGGTGGACCCTGAACTGGCGCGCATGTATCAGGCTGTGCTCGCTTTCAGCGGCGCACACGAAGATAATGTGCTGCCCCGTATCCAAGATTTATTGGGCAACCGCATCCTGACCGAGGGCAATTGCCCAGGCTTGTGCCGGGACGATTACACCGTGGTAGGCGTTTTTGGGAACAGCGCTGATATTACCACCCAGATGGCTGCGCGCGGCGTTGACGAAAGCAAACCCGACCTGACAGGCATGCTGTTTGACACCAAACTGCCTTCCGGCGGACAAAAAGCGGACAAGGCTACGCTGTTTTATAACTATCTCGACAAGGGGGATTGGGTCTACGACGGAACCAGCGGAAAGTACCTGCGCTGGATTGAGAACGGGAACAATTACGACCAGATGATCCCATTGGTGGACAGGCTTACCAACGAGCAGTTGGCATTTTCCAACGTCATCATGGCGTACGCCACTTATACCGAATACAGCAGCGTACTGCACGATATTGCTGTCTGGGATAACACAAGCGGCATGAAAGCGGTCATATTCCGGGACGGGCAGGCTTTTGAGGTCACCTGGAAAGCTACCAGCGAGGAAAAACCGATCCAGTTCTTTGACGCGCAGGGCAAGCTCTTTCCGCTCAAGCCTGGCAACACCTGGATTAATCTCATCGGCGCGAGTTCCAGCCTGGAAGTCACCAACGCCGAATGGCTCTTCACCTTCCGCATGCCGTAGACCCATGCGCACCCTGGTCATTTCTGACATTCACTCCAACGCTGACGCCTTAAAGGCCGTCATTACTGACGCGGGTAATTTTGACCGCGTCTGGTGTTTGGGGGATGTGGTTGGATATGGACCGGACCCGAATGAATGCATTCAGATTCTCAGGGATCTACCCGGGTTAACCTGCATTCTTGGCAATCACGACGCTGCGGTGATGGGTTTCATCGACCTGGCCGCCTTTAATCATGAAGCCAGCGCGGCGGTCAGGATTCAGGAACGCGTGCTCACTCAGGAATCGCGCGAGTTTCTGGAAGTGTTGGACGTGACCCGCGTCGAAGAAGGCGTTACGCTCGCGCACGGCAGCCCGCGCAATCCTATCTGGGAATACATCATGAACGCCAGAACCGCTAAAGAAAATTTCGCGGCGTTCGACACCCAGGTCTGCCTGATCGGGCATTCGCATATCCCGGTTGTTTTCGTGGATGACAAGCTAAAACACCCAGATATCCTGCTCCCCACGTCTGGTGATATGTGGCGCTCCGAAAAACGCTTTTTGCTCAACCCCGGCTCAGTCGGACAGCCGCGCGACCGCGACCCAAGGGCTTCGTATGTCATCTGGGACGATGAAGATGAAATCTGGACATACCGCCGCGTCGCTTACGACTATAAGCCCGTGCAGGAACGCATCCTGAGCCTTGGTATACCATCCAGGCATGCCCACCGGCTGGCAGAAGGAATTTAGTCATACTTCCGGAACATTTCCGTCCATCCCGCGTCTCTAAAGTAGAGATAAGAACCATAAGGAGATCAGAAATGAAGAAGCGTTGGATTTTCCTCAGTATATTGTTGATTTTTGCCTTGAGTGCTTGCGCCAGCCGGTCTGCTGAGCAGTTTGTGGAGGAGCCGGCTTACGCGCCGGTCTATGAAGCCCCTGCTGAGCAGTCCAAAGACGCCTACAATGAAGAGATGGGTGCTGCGGGGGAAATGTCCCCCGAAGAGGCAACCGCGCGCCTGGTGATAAAACAAGCCAGCATGCGTGTTTCAGTCGCGGACCCGAGCCAGGCGATGCGCTCAGTCATGAGCCTGGCGGAAGGGATGGGCGGTTATGTGGTCAGCTCCAATCAATGGAACTCCATAGACAGCAGCGGGAAGGAATACGCCCAGACATCCGTTAATATTCGCGTTCCATCCGAGCGCCTGGAAGAAGCCATGCAAAAAATCCGTGAAATGGCTGCCGATGGTGAGAACGGGGTGCTTTCCGAAAGCGTAAGCGGCCAGGATGTAACCTCTGATTATGTGGACTCCCAATCCCGGCTGCGCAACCTGGAAGCGGCTGAACAACAGCTGGTAAAACTGCTCGAGAGCGCGACCGACCTGCAGTACACACTGGAAATCTTCCGCGAGCTGACCAACATCCGCAGTGAAATTGAAGTGCTGAAAGGTCACATCAAGTATCTGGAAGAATCCGCCGCGCTTTCCTCTGTCGCTGTGGAGTTTGTCGCTGAAGCTTCCCTGCAGCCCATTCAGATTGGTCCCTGGAAGCCCTCCGGCGAAGCCAAAAAAGCCGTGCAGGCGCTCATCCGCACCGCGCAAAAGGTCGGGACAGGTCTTATCTGGTTTGCGATTACCTGGGTGCCGTTCCTCCTGCCGATTGGCTTGATTGTCTACCTGATTGCGAGAGCTTCCAAGAAACGCAGAACCGCGCGCAAAGCTGCTGCCGCGGAGAAAATCCTGGCGGAGCCTAAAGAGTAGGCAGAGCAGGCATTCGAATTTTCAAAGGCTGCCCGAGAAATCGGGCAGCCTTTCTGTATTGGTCAGTTTGTTTGGGTGGGTTGGCTTGGCACGCTTACGAGTAAAAAAGCGCGGAAAGGGCATGGGATTCAGGCCGTGCTTGTGATACTTAGTTTTCGCAAGCTTCTTTTCTGGTTCGAATGGATTTGGCGGGGTTTTGGGTAATTATGTCGCAGCCCAGAGTGCCTGGATTTCTTCAAAGGCAATCGGTCCCTCGCGCAGAAGTTTCGGACCGGTTCCCGTGCAGTCAATGATGGTGGAAGCCGTGCCCCCGCTCAGTTTACCGCCGTCCAGAATAAGGTCTACCCTGCCTTCCAGTTGCGCGCGGACTTCCAAGGCATCCTGCGGGTTCTCGCGTTCGGAAATATTCGCGCTGGTGACTGCCAGCGGGCCAGCAGCCCGGAGGAGCATGCGCGCGAAGGAATGGTCGGGCATCCGCACCGCCAGACCGGGGTAAGGCGTGAGCTCGGTGGGCAGCTTGGGGTTCCTGGGAAGGACGAGGGTGAGCGGTCCCGGCCAGTATCTATTGATTAGTTGTTCAGCCTGGGGCGGAAGCGAAGCGACCAACCCCCGCAGCTGGCTGCTTTCTCCAATTAGAACGGGAATGGCCTTCAGAGTCGGCCGGTTTTTGGCGGTGTAAATGGCTTGCAGGGCGGCGGGGTTGGTTGGGTCGCAGCCCAGTCCATAAAGGGTATCGGTCGGGAAGACGACCAGACCTCCACCGCGCAGGGTTCGCAGCGCCAGCTCTAAAGCTTGCGGGTCGTCGGTAGTCAGGGTGCGTGTCAGCATTGTGATTTTCCTGTTACGCCAATTGTACGCGCACCAATCGGTCGCGTTGATTCAAGTCCTGCAGCAGGTCGATTTTCGCCTCTGGGAAGCTCTCGCGCGCGAGGCTTAAGGTCTCGGCGCCCAGTTCTGCTTCGGTTTCAGCCAGCAGCAGGCCATGCGGCTGTAAATGGCGCGGAGCCTGCCTGAGGAAGCCCCGCAGCAGCCGCAAGCCGTCCTCGCCGCCATCCAGCGCTGTTTCGGGTTCGTAAGCGATGCTGTTGACCGTGCCGAGCTTGCAAGTGGGGATGTAGGGCAGGTTGGCGCAGATCAGGTCATATTTTGGGAGGCTTTCCAAAATCAGATCAGCGTGCACGAAAGAGATACGCTCCAGCACTTGGTGCTTGTGGGCGTTTGCGCGGGCAATTTCCAGCGCGTCGGCGGAAATATCGGATGCTGTCACTTGCAAGGACGGCACCTGGCTGGCAAGCGATACGGCAATGCAGCCGGAACCGGTACCCAGGTCCAGCGCGTGTGCTGGTCTTCCTAATTCGCGCAGCCAAACCAGGGCTTCTTCCACCAAGAGTTCCGTCTCTGGCCGGGGAATCAACACCGCTGGAGAAACCGTAAACGCCAGCCCAAAAAACTCCTGCCTGCCCGTCAGGTATGGGAGGGGTTCCCCCCCGGCGAAGCGCTGCGCCAGCTGGCTGAGCCGCTCGTTTTGTTCAGCGCTCAGCCGGGCTTCTGGATGCGCAAGCACCCAGGTTTTGCGTTGATGCAGTACGTGCGCCAGGAGCACAAGCACACTTGCGCTTGATTCGCTAAGGTCAAGGGGGAGTTGTTGAAGAATCGCGTGCTGGAGTTCTGCCAGGCTCGCGTCAATCGGAAGTCTCATAGTTCGCCAGGCGGTCGGCTTCGTCGGCGACCTGCAGCTCATCGATGAAAGTATCCAGTTCCGTTCCGCCCATGACGCCCGCCAGATTGAAGGAAGATACATTAATGCGGTGGTCTGTCACGCGGGATTGCGGGTAGTTATATGTGCGGATTTTTTCGCTGCGTTCGCCTGTGCCGATTTGGGAGCGGCGGGTGGCGTCCTGTTCGGACTGACGCTTTTGCTGTTCGATTTCAAACAAGCGCGCCCGCAGCACACCCATTGCGCGCAGCCTGTTTTGTAGTTGGGAGCGCTCATCCTGACAGGCGACAACAATGCCGGTCGGTAGGTGGGTGATGCGCACGGCGGTCATATTCTTCTGGACGTTCTGGCCGCCCGCGCCAGCGGACCGGTACACATCCACCTGGATATCCGAATCCGGAATATCAATTTCAACGTCTTCCACTTCCGCCAGAACGGCCACAGTGACCGTAGAGGTGTGGATGCGGCCCTGGGATTCTGTCTCGGGCACGCGCTGGACGCGGTGCACGCCGGATTCGAACTTCATGCGGGAGTAAGCGCCCTTTCCTTTGATAGCAAAAGTCACTTCTTTATAACCACCGATACCAATTTCGTTAGAGGAAAGGATTTCGGTCTTGTAGTGGCGCAGGTCGGCGTAGCGCAAATACATGCGCAGCAGGTCCGCGGCAAAAAGCGCGGCTTCATCTCCGCCAGTGCCGGCGCGGATTTCGATAATCACGTTGCGATTGTCGCGCGGGTCTTTTGGCACCAGCAGGGAACGCAAGTCGGCCTGGACCTGGTCGATTTGTCCGTTGAGTTCCTGCAGTTCCATTTCAGCCAGTTCGCGCATTTCGCCTTCAGCGCTGCCGAGCAAAGTTCTGGTCTCTTCCAGTTGAGACTGGGCGGCATTGTACTGGAGCGCCAGGTTCACGACCGGTTCCAGCTCGGCGCGCTCTTTAGAGAGCTCCGCGACCAGTTGGTAGTCTGTTCCGGCTTCGGCAAGTTTTTGCTCGAGCTCTTCAAAGTGTCGGAGAATATTTCTGAGTTTTTCTTCTAACTGAGTTTCCATATTAATCGCCGGAAGATTATACCACCCATACCCAATAAATACACGCGTGCTGGGGGTGTCTATGAGCGACTTGAGTGTTTCGTAAAACAATCTGCAATCATTTGAGCTAATAAAGTCTCAAGCCGCCCAACGCCTGCAAAAATCGGAGGCTTGAAAAACGCAGGCTGCCCGACAAACCCGAGATTCTCACGGGAGAGGCTGGAGAGCACGGCGAGATTGTTGAGGGTCAGTTCTCCCTCCTCCGCTATATGTGCACTTTTGACCACGACACATTTGCAGTCAAAATGGAAATATGAAAAACGCAAAAACCCATTCACATTTTCTTTCAAGAGCATGCTTCCCAAAGATTTTTTGTGATAAAGTTGTGTGAGAAATAATACAGGACGGGATATGGAACTTTACTTCATCCGCCACGGACAATCTGAAAACAACGCGCTCTATGGTGAAGAGGATTACGACATGGGCAACCGACGGTCGGACCCAAAGCTTACCGACTTAGGACGCAAGCAAGCCCAACTGGCGGCAGACTTCCTCCTGCGCGGCGCGGTCGCAGCCCCTGGCTTAAGGAAAGGCTATCAAAACCGTACGGAATACGGCCTGACGCACCTTTATTGCAGTCTGATGGAACGCGCTGTGCAGACCGGGTCCATTATCGCGCAAACCCTGAACGTTCCGCTTATCGGCGTGTCGGACCTGCATGAGGTCGGAGGGGTTTACTACGACGAAATAATCGACGGGGTCAGCAGTATCCGGATTGAACACGGCTTGACTCCTGATTACCTGCGGGAGAATTACCCCCAGCTTCAGCTGCTGGAACCCATCCCTGCCGAAGGCTGGTGGAGGGGCGGCCGGGAAGAGCGGGCTGCGCGCGTGCCGCGCGCCTTGCGCATGCTGGATTTGCTGTTTGCTAGGCACGGGAATACCGAGGACCGCGTCGGGGTGATTACCCACGGCGGTTTCTTTGCCTGCTTCTTCAGAGCGATTTTCGGTTTGGACCTGGACCAGGCGAACCAACATCTGCTCCCATATCAGGTTGAGCTCAACAACTGCGCGATCACGCGCTTTTCCATTCAGGAAGCGCGCTATCTTTTGGTTTACCACAACCGCACGGACTTTTTGCCGGATGAGATGGTGACCTAAGGATGGGCGCACGGAACCGGAATGTTCAGTGGGTGTAATTTTCTGTAATATCTGATAGAATTGCCGCAGTTTCCCCGATAGGAACGCTTCAATACATACAAAGAACGACAGCTTTCCGGGGGAGGGAGAATAAATGCCAGTTTATCTAAATATCCTTATCATCGCGGTGCTGTTTTACTTTAATGGGATTTTCGCGATGTATGAAATCGCGATGGTTTCTGCGCGGAAGACGCGCCTGCAGCAGCGTAGTGAGGAGGGTAGTAAGGGCGCAAACGACGCGTTGGAACTCCTCAAGGATCCCGACCAGCAATACCTCTCGACGATACAAATCATGATCACGATGATTGACACGCTGGCAGGCGGTATTGGCGGCGCGATGTTAGCTGAGCCGGTCGCGAATTTGCTTCGCAAGATAAACTGGTTGGCACCTGCCGCAGACACGGTTGGTCTGATCCTTGTGGTGGTGGTCATCACCTACTTTTCAATCGTGCTGGGTGAATTAATCCCCAAGCGGCTGGCGGTAAGTAAACCTGAAGATGTGGTCTGCCGACTTTCCCCTGGAATACGTACCATGACGCGCATCCTGCGCCCGCTCACGCAGCTCCTGAGCGCTTCCACGAATTTCGGAATCAAACTGCTGCATATCGACACCCAGGCCGAGCCGAGCATCACGGAAGACGAAATAAAGGTTTTCATTGAGCAGGGGCGCGATATCGGCTTGATTGAACAAACTGAATCAGATATGTTTTCAGGTGTTTTTCGGCTGGGCGACCGGCGGGTGGACGCGCTGATGACACCGCGTACGGACCTGGAGTGGATTGATATTGAGGATGACCAGAATACGATTATTCATGAACTGACCCACAGTGAATATTCGCGCATCCCAGTGGCGCGGGGCAGCCTGGACGACGTCCTCGGGATTGTGAATATCAAGGAGTTGGTGGGTGTGGACCTGACCACACCAGGTTTCCGCCTGGCGGATTATATTCGTGAGCCGATGTTCGTACCGGAAAATATACAAGCCCTGAAAGTTTTTGAACAATTCCGCGCCACAGGCACGCACCAGGCGCTGGTGATGGATGAATACGGCGGCGTGCAGGGCATGGTCACGCTCTATGACGTCCTGGAAGCGATTGTCGGTGAAATCCCACTCGACGCGGAAGACATGGAACAGGAGATTGTGCAGCGGGCGGATGGTTCGTTCCTGCTGGACGGCATGCTTCCAATCGACGAAATTAAGGAGCTGCTGGACCTTGACGAACTCCCGGAAGAAGAACGCGCGGGCTACCAGACCTTGAGCGGCTTTGTGATGAACCAAACGGGCAGCATCCCCAAGATTGGGCAGTCCTTCACCTGGGATAATTACCGCTTTGAGGTCGTGGATATGGACGGACGCCGCGTCGACCGGGTGTTGGTGACCGTCCTGCCAGAAGTTTCGATTTAGGAAGCGGGCAAACCTACTTCTCCGGCGTCCAGCGTGTGTACAGCGCGTGCGAAAGAATGTGCCCGGCGCTTTCCTCTACGCTTACCAATTCACCGCATTCGGCTTTGCCCTTGCCGCTGGTGATATCCCGCACCGCCTGCAGCGCTACCAGCGCTGAAGCAGAAATCGCGTAGGTCGTGAATACAATAAAACTGGCCTTGGGCGATAGTATCGCGCGGCAGGCTTCCACCAACTCCGGCAGCTTTTTGAAAAAGTCCCATACTTGCCCCTGTGAGCCTCTCCCAAACTTGGGCGGGTCCAGTATCAGTCCTTCGTACTTGTTTCCACGCCGGGCTTCCCGTTGGGTAAATTTCAGCGCATCCTCGGCAATCCAGCGTACGGGTTTATCCGCCAAGCCGGAGAGCTTGAGGTTGTAGCTTGCCCAGTTGAGGGCGTGCTTGGAGGAATCCACATGGGTCACTTCAGCTCCGGCTTTGGCGGCCGCCAGCGTGGCAAGCCCGGAATAGCCGAAGAGATTAAGGACGCGCAGGGGGCGCTTTTCCGCCTGGATGCGTTCCATAATCCAATCCCAATGGCTGGCTTGCTCCGGAAAAACCCCAATGTGGCGGGAGGTTCCCAATTGCAGTTGAAAAGTCAGCGTTTGGTAGTGCATCTCCCAGGTTTTTTCAATCGGTTTCAGCAGCTGCCAGGAGCCTCCATATTCCTTGTTCTCCTCACGCAGGACTGCGTGCGCCTTCTGCCATTCCGCGGAGGGCAGCGTTTTTTTCCAGACAGCTTGTGGGTCCGGGCTGATGAGCAGGTATGGACCGAAGCGTTCCAGGGTTTTTCCCTCGCCGCTATCCAGCAGCGCGTACTCTCGCCAGTTCTCCGGCGCCAAAAGTTTTATTTCAGGAAGTAAGAAGTTAGATGTGGGCATTGTTCACCATTAAAACCAACGGATTAAAAAACTTGTCAGAAACTCGACCAACAGACCCAGCGCGACCGCCTTTTCCAAGGGGCTGTGCAAGGGCAGGCGGTGCTCGGAGTGGACTGTCTCGCGGTTGGGCTTGAGCAGATTTGGAATAAGCAAAATCCCTGCGCAGACCAGCACAAAAATCGCCGCGCGCAGAGGCAGGACGCGCAGGAAAAAGAACAGGATGATGCCGCTTAGCAAGCCGGCCGCGGCAAATACCACAATCAGAAAATGGACAGCCCGCTCGCTGATATTTAACACGCTTTGCCGGGACGGCGCTTCGTCTAAAGTCCTAAGCGCGGATTGTTCGTGTGTGATCTCCCCGATAAGGCTGAAAAAGACCACCATCAGAAAAAGAAAAAGCAGCTCGCTATTCAGGCGCGGCTGAAAAGCAAGAAACCCGGCAAGTGATACCGCTGGCGCGAGCAGCCAACTGTGCCCGGCAAGGTCCAGCATGGAAAAGCCGTGCACGCGTGTGCCGCGCGACGAGTACAGTAACCCAAAGCCCAACTGCAGCAGGCCAACTGGAATAAGGTGCCAATCCACGAGCCAGAAGAGCAGCAGGGTGAGGAGCGCTGCAGCGCTGGCCGTCAGGCTTGCCTCCGCGGTCGTAATTTTGCCCTGCGCAATTGGGTTTGGGATGGATTTTGCTTCGCTGAAGGTGTCCGTTGGCGCGTCTGCCAATTGGTTGAATATGAAGGTGAAAGCGACCCCAAAGAAGTTCGCGGCGCAGACCAGAACAAAACGCGCGCCAAATTCTCCTTGCGCAGCGGCTATGCCCAGCAAACTGTAAGCCAGGACAAAAAAGAAGTAATCTTTGGGTCGGATAAGCTGCAGGAAAGCCTGTAAGCGCTTCGTCATGCCATGAGTATACCCGGTATTACAGCGTGGAAGACCGCGTTGTGACACTGTTCGGCTGCTTTAAGGGGATTGGGTTTAGAATAGACAAATACGCAAATGTCGGAGGATTATCAATGGATTTTGACAAAATTATTGACCGCAGGGGGACGGAAAGCATCAAGTGGAAGTACTTCCCGGAGGACGTTTTGCCGTTATGGGTGGCAGATATGGACTTCCAAAGCCCGCCGGAAGTGATTGAGGCTCTGCACCAGCGCATTGACCATGGAATATTTGGGTACGGCATTCCACCTGCGGACCTGGCGGAAATTGTAGTGAATTACATTTCCCGACATTTTAACTGGGAGCCGCTCCCGACGCAGGTGAGCTATGTGCCAGGTATTGTGACCGGATTCAATCTGGCTGTGCGGGCGTTTTGCGAACCGGGCACGTCAGTTCTGTTCCACACGCCTGCCTATCCGCCTTTCTTTAGCGCGCCAAAATCCGCAAAGCTGCCCTTTGTTACGAACCCCCTCCTGCGCGGGGCAGACGGCTCGTATAGTATTGATTTTGACCAATTTGAGCAGCAAATTGTCTCAGAACGCGTCAGCGTCTTCATCTTGTGCAACCCCCAGAACCCCACCGGGCGGGTGTTTACGCGCGAGGAATTGACGCGACTGGCTGAAATTTGCCTGCGCCATAAGGTGCTCATCTGTTCCGATGAAATCCATTGTGACATTGTGTTCGACGGCCGACACCACATTCCCATAGCATCGCTAGACCCGGAAGTTGCCAATAATACGCTGACCTTGATGGCTCCCAGCAAAACTTATAACGTTGCCGGTCTGTACGCATCGGTCGCGGTCATCAGCAACCCGGACCTGGCACGCAGGTTCTGCGAGTTTAAGAATGGGCTTGTGAGCGGACCCGACTTGCTGGCATTGACAGCCGCCCGGGCAGCTTATCTCTTCGGCGGCCCCTGGCTGGAAGACTTGCTCGGGTATCTGCAAGCCAACCGCGACTGGTTGGCGGACACGCTCGCGAAGAACTTCCCCGGCGTGGAAATGCATAAACCCGAAGGGACCTTTTTGGCCTGGCTGGACTTCCGAAAGCTGGGTCTGCCTCTCGAGCCGCAAAAGTTCTTCCAGGACCGCGCGCGGGTTGGGTTGAACTGCGGTTCGGATTACGGCGAAGAGGGGCTTGGCTTTGTACGCCTGAACTTCGGCACCCAGCGTGCTGTTTTGCAGGAAGCGCTTGAACGAATGGCAGCTGCCCTAAAATCACTGTAGAGCCACTGCTGGATTAAACAAAAAAAGACCGGGAGACCGGTCTTTTTTACTGAGCAGGCGATTCGGTTTTATTTTTCAAGCACTATGACGTTTGCGGCTTGTCTTCCTTTTGGACCGTCTTCAATCGAGAATTCCACGCGTTGACCTTCTCTGAGACGTTTGTATCCGTCCATATCAATTGCGGAAAAATGAACGAAGACATCTTCGCCAGTTTCCTGACCGATGAAACCGTAACCCCTGGGGGCGCTGAACCATTTAATGGTACCAACTAACCGTTCTGACATTCCAACTCCCATTTCTTTCAATAAAACGAAAAAGCAAACTTCTAAGTACAATTTAGCACGGCAGTTTATTTCTGTCAAGATTACCATAAATATTAGGTGAGGAATCTTGGCATTCAAATCTGGTGTGATTAAAAATCATCTGCAGCAGCGCTCAGAATCACGGATTTTGGTAAGTATGATAAAACTATCAACGAGTGGCTGTCTTCGCCTATTCTCCAAATAGTGATTATCTTCCATGCCGCACGGTTTAACAGACACAATCGGAAATCGACATGACAATTAACGACCCGCGTTACCTTAAAAAATACCAATATCGCGACCCTGGAAATCTCAACTCGCGCATCACAATTCACACGCTCTACAGCACTGGCAAACAGACCTGGGCAGACTTTGTTTTTGCGCAGCTGCAGCCTTTGGAAGGCGAGCGCATTTTGGAACTGGGCTGCGGGCACGCTGCCCAATGGCAGACCAATCTCAGCCGTCTGCCGGCAGATGTCCGGCTGTTATTATCCGACTTGTCCATCGGGATGGTTCGGGAAGCGCGTAAAGCTCTGGGAGCCAAGGGCAATTCGGCCTTTCTCAACCAAGAAGCGCAGACCCTGGCTTTTCCCGGGTCGGTTTTTGATGTTGTTATGGCAAACCACATGTTGTACCATGTGCCCACGCCAAGCCGCGCTGTCCAGGAAGCCGCCAGGGTCCTCAAGCCTGGGGGCAGATTGATTGCCGCCACAAACGGAGCCAGACACATGGAGGAATTGGATATTTTGCTGCATGAATTTGAGCCGCGCTTTGAAGCTGAAACAGCCATGAGCCGCCCGTTCAGCATGGAAAACGGCCGGGAGCAAATAGAGCCCTATTTTGGGACTGTTGAACTATTCCCGTTTGTGAGCGACCTTTGGGTAACGGATGCCGAACCTTTGGCGGATTACGTCTTTAGCACACCGACCGGACAAATCTGGTTCTGCAAGGACCAAATTGGAGATATGGCTGCTTTCTTTCAACGCAGGATCGACCGCGATGGCGGGATATTCATCCACAAGGCAAGCGGAATTTTCCGGGCGACCCAACCCAGATACTAAACTTGCCGCAAAAGCGTTATCTTAGCGAATCCCCATTACAAGCAGAACGAGCACTGAGAGCAGCCCGCAATACAGCGCGAAGGGCAGCATGCTGCGGGTTTTTAGGAATGCCAGGAACCAGCGGATAACAAAATAACCGACTACTCCGGCAATAACAAAGCCAACAATCACCAAAGGTAAAAAGGACGCCAGACCGGGCACAGCAAAAAGATCCTTCAGCGCCATCACTCCCGCGGCGGTCATAATCGGGATGGACAACAGAAACGAAAAGCGCGCCGCGTCCTGACGCTTGAGCCCGCGGAAGAGGCCGCCTGAGATTGTCGCGCCGGAGCGTGAAATCCCGGGGAAAATTGATATTGCTTGAAATCCTCCGATGATAAGGCTGTCCAACCAGCCAAGCTGGGCAGTGTCACGGGTCTTTTTCGAGAGGACTTCGCTCAATGTCAGCAGCACTGCGGTGATGAACAGCATCACCGCGGTCAGTTTCGGGTCGGAAAAAGCAGCTTCAACTTTGTCCTTCAAAAGCAAGCCAGCCAAACCCGCCGGTATCGTTGCCAGGATCACAAGCCATCCGAGACGGCTGTCCGCTTCCGCGAACAGTTGGCGCGACCGTATGCCCGCAACCCAGGATCTAAGAATCGCCAGCAGGTCTTTCCAGAAGTACGCGATAACCGCGGCTAAAGTACCAAGCTGGACAAGCACGTCAAAAACGAATGCTTGGGTCGGGTCGAGCTTCCAATTTAACAGAAACGGCACCAGCACCAGGTGCGCAGAAGAAGAGATTGGCAAAAATTCTGTGAGACCCTGCACGATGCCGAGGATTATCGCTTGAATTACCGTCATTTTTCAGTCTCCTTGTTGTTCAGCAACGTCAGTTTTTCCTGCGCGAACTGCTCAAAACTTTTGTTCGTAATTGCCGCGCGCATCTCCCGGGTAAGCTGCACGAGAGTGTAGAGATTGTGGATGGAAAGCAGCGTGGCTGCCAGCATTTCCTTTGCGTTGACCAGGTGGCGCAGGTACGCCCGGCTGAAATGTCGGCAGGTGTAACAATCACAATTCAGGTCTATCGGGCGTTCATCCCGCGCGAACCCCGCGTTCATCAGGTTTAACCGTCCGCGCATGGTCATCGCGCTGTTATGACGTGCCAGCCGGGTGGGCAGGACGCAATCAAAAATATCGACGCCGCGCCGCACGCCTTCAATCAGGTCTTCTGGCGTACCAACGCCCATCAGGTAGCGCGGTTTATCCGCTGGCAGGATGCTATTCACTTCCGCGATGGTGCGGTACATATCCGCTTTGGACTCGCCGACTGACAGACCGCCGATAGCGTGCCCGGGGAAACCCATCGCGCTAATTTCCCGCGCGGATTCCGCGCGCAAATCGGTGAATACCCCGCCCTGCACAATCCCGAAAAGAGCTTGGTCATCTCTGCGTTTTGCTTCCAGACAGCGCCTGGCCCAGGCGTGGGTGCGGCGCATCGCGAGCCGGGAGTAGTCGTAGTCCGTGGGGACGGCGCATTCGTCAAACGCCATGATAATATCCGCCCCTAGGTTTTCCTGAATGCGTATAGATATCTCAGGGCTTAGGCGTTTCATCGAGCCGTCTATGTGGGACTTGAAAGTGACGCCGTCATCGTCAATTTTGCGTGTCTTGGTCAACGAAAACACCTGGAAGCCACCCGAGTCCGTCAGGATGGGTCTGTTCCACTGCATAAAGGCGTGCAAGCCTCCCATTTCCGCAACCAGTTCGTCCCCGGGGCGCAGAAAGAGGTGGTAAGTATTCGCAAGCACCATTTGCGCGCCCAGTTCTTCCACTTGGGCGGGCGTTAGGGATTTCACAGTTGCCTGGGTGCCAACCGGCGCGAATACAGGCGTGCTGAGCGCGCCGTGAGGTGTTATGAAGGTTCCGGCGCGCGCGTTACCATCGGAGGCGTCGAGCGTCCAGTTAAAAGGGGTCATTTTGTTACTTTCTCGATTTTCTTGAGAAGTCTTTGCACCCGCGATGCCTGGCTTTCACTCAGGTCAGGAAGGCGCTCGTGGAGAACTTCCGCGAAAACCTCGGTATATGAAGGAAAAACACACGCGGATATTTTTTCAGCATGCTGCGCGACGCTTGCGGGGCGGCAAGTGCGCAGATGTTCCAATAGGAAAGGCATGATTGCCTGCGCGTATTGCGCATTCGCGCTGGCAACCCCGGAAAGCGCGCCTATCCCCGCGTCCCGCGTGATGACAGACCCTTTTTGGATGCTTTCCTGCACCAGCTGTACATGTTTATAAAGAGCGTCTGCGCTGATTTCCGCAATGGTTTCCAATGCCATCGTGCCGCCCCAAACCAGGCGATTGTTTTTTGCGCGCAGCAGCTTCAGGAACACTTCCGCGTAGGGTGCAATCAGCGCCGGCTGGCGTTTGCCTGTCTCGTAGAGCGTCTTGATGATATCGCTGGAGAGGGCAGCCGAAGTCTTGGGCAGCGCCGCGATAAGTTCCTGCACTGCCTCCGCATCCTGCTCAGCAGCGATGGCTTCGGCAAGGTGGATATTGGCATTGTCCCCGCGTTCACCAAGCTGGCTAGATAATTGATTCAGAATTTCAAATTTCATCGATATCTCGCAATATTTAGAAATTTTACCTGATATTGTCTGACCTGAACGTGTTTGCGGATTTTTGGCTTGTAAGCTTTTTTTGTGAGGGTTATACTTAGCTGCTGTGGATATCAATAGCTACTCAACCTGGTTAGAAATCGACCTGAACGCCATCCGCAACAACGTCGCCAAAATGAAAGAACTGACAGGCGTGGAAGTGATGGCGGTCATAAAAGCCAACGGCTACGGCCACGGCGCCCGCCCGGCAGCTCAGGCCGCAGTGCAGGGAGGGGCGACCTGGTGCGGCGTTGCCCGCATAGAAGAAGCCCTGGCGCTCCGTCGGGCAGGCATCTCCTGTAAGCTGCTGGTACTCGGGTATACGCCCCCGTCCAAGATCCCTGAAGCAATTGACCAACAAATTGTGGTGTCAATTTTTGACCCGGATCTGACAAACAACTATCTGGAATTTGCGCGGATAAATGGCGGCATACTGAAAGCGCATGTCAAAGTGGAAACAGGCATGGGCAGGCTGGGCATGCTTCCAAAGGATGTTCCGCTTCTCCTGCAATCCCTGCGCGGCAGCCCCATCAACGTTGAGGGCATTTTTACGCACTTTGCCCAGGCGGATGAGCCGCAATCGGACTATACCCACCAGCAAATCAACACTTTTAACAGGCTGCTCGCGCAGTTGGAAAAAACTGACCTGAAACCGCAAATCGTCCACGCGGCAAATTCCGCGGCTGTGTTCAATTACCCTGAGGCTTGGTACGATCTGGTGCGCCCGGGGGACGCGGTTTTTGGCATGGCGCCTTCCTTACATACTCCCCTGGGGCCAGATTACAGGCCGGCGCTCTCGTGGAAAGCCCGTCTGATTTCAGTGCGAACATACCCCTCGGGCAGCGGCATTAGCTATGGCTCCAGGTACGTTACCACTGCAAGCGAACGGATCGGTGTCATGCCGATCGGTTACGGAGACGGCTTCCGACGCATTGATAACCAGGAGGTGCTGGTGGGCGGGAAACGCGTGAAGGTGGTTGGGCGCGTATGCATGGACCAATGCATGCTGCAGTTGGATGCGGTGCCAGATGCCAAAGCTGGCGATGAAGTGGTACTCATTGGCTCCCAAGGCGGCGAGACCATCTGCGTGGATGAAGTCGCCGAGCGCTGGTCCACGATTAACTACGAAGTCGTATGCGGATTGGCGGATAGACTTCCCAGGATATATCTGGAATGAACCCACGGTTTGTCCGCGCTGAATTTCACTGTCACTCGCGCTTCTCCCCTGACAGCCTGATGAGCATCGAAGCGCTGTTACTTGCCTGCCGAAAAAAGGGCATCGACAAGGTGGCGGTGACCGACCACAACCGTTTGGAAGGCGCGCTGAAGGCACATGAGATTGCTCCCGAGCACGTCATCGTGGGAGAAGAAATCCAGACCACCCAAGGCGAGATATTAGCTTACTTCCTGAGCGAAGAAATTCCCGAAGGTTTGGAGCCCGAGGAAGTTGTGCGGCGGCTGCGCGGGCAGAACGCGTTTATCAGCGTGGCGCACCCCTTCGATCCTTACCGCGGTTCCCAATGGAAAAAAGGAACGCTCGAAGCGCTTGCGCCGCATCTGGACGGTATTGAGGTTTTCAACGCCCGCTGCGTGGATAGTGCCTTTAACCAACAGGCAAGGGCGTTCGCGAGCGACTTTGGCATCCCTGAAATGGTCGGTTCCGACGCGCACAGCACCTTTGAGCTCGGTAGAGCAGTTTTGTATCTCCCCGACTTTAGCAACGCGGATGAACTTCGAAGCGCTCTACGCCTTTCCCGACAGGCAACGCGACTTTCAGGCAGTTACGTGCACCTCATCTCTACCTGGGCAAAGCTGGTAAAACGCTCGGGTATGAGCCGCTAAAAAGAACCGATAAAAAAGACCTGGTGAAGCCAGGTCTTTTTTTGCTATTTTAGCAGCGTTATGATGAGCCAAATGGCAAGCGTGAGAAATACTGCAGCCATACCCAGCTTGACTGCCGCGGCGTGTTTCTTGAGGAAAGCGGAAAGTTGTTTGGAAGTTGTGCCGTAGTATGCCAGGATAAAAACCACAATCAGCGGGATGATGAACATCAGGTTGTAGAGCAGAAGGTATCCGATAGCTTTGCCGCGCAGCTCCGGCACGCTGCTCATGAAGATGATGGTTGGCAGGTAAATCTGACCCGTGCAAGCCAGTTCCAACAGGGAGATGAGGACACCACTGACGAAAGCGCCAAGCACATAACTGCCAATTTTTTTGCTGTCGTGGATGGTAGCGTTAATGCGTTTACGCAGCGCTTTGGGCAGATTTAGCGCCATATCCTCCAGTTCGCCTTTGCGGGCGGTGAAGAAATCACGAATGCTAAGCACTGCCAACACCAGGCACATGAGCGCGGTGAGCGCGTAGACGATGGTACTGACCACCGCGAGAGCCCCTTTGATCAGGTCAAGGACTTTGTAAAAGCCCAGCCCTACCAACAAATAGGTGAGAAACACACCCAGGGTAAAGCTGATACCCGTGATGATCACTTCCTTGCCTTTTCGCCCACTGAGGGTGAGGTAAGAGATGAAGAATACAATGGTGGCAAAGGCGCAGGGGTTCAAACCGTCCACCAGCCCGGCCAGCAGGATAGCCAGCCAGCCGGCTGACTGGAAGCGCGCGCTGAGTTGGCCAGCGGCTTGGTTCGCATCGAACGCGTCCCAGAAACGGGGCGAGCCGGAAGCGCTCAGGTTCTGAAGCGCCGGTTCCAGGTTTTGGGTGGTGATTTCTCCCTCGCCAATCCAGGCCTGGTCTCTGATGAACAGCGCGGGTACTTTCAGGTCAGCGCTGCGGCCGGTCCGTTCCGCCATCCAGTTCGCGAGGGGCGTGTTCTCGTAGATGTTAAATTCTTCGACGACTAACTGCGGAAAGAGAGTGCGCAGATAGTTGATGTCCGTATCTGCGCGGTTGCATTCTTTGCAACCGACTTGATAGAAATACGCGGCGTAAATCGGAGCGTCCACAAGGCAAGCTTCCGGGTTGGCAGTCGTGCACGCTTCAAGCTCCGCGCTGGCGTTTGCGACTGGAACAGACACCATCTCTTCCGGGTCTACCCCCGGGATTTCCGGGAAAGCGATTCCGCTGCCTGCGATACCCGCCTTGATAATCTCAGCCAGATTTTCTTTGTTTGGAGCTTCACCAATAAGAATCTGATCTCCAAGTACCACGGTAGGAAGTCCGCGTTGTTCGGGCTTTACATCGTACGCTTCTTCTACGGCCAGCAGCACCCTGTAATACTCTGGAGTTCCCAGTTCCAGCAGACGCATGTCGATCTGACCGGGGTTTTCCGCCTGTAACGGTTCCAGAATGTTCGCCAGGATATCAAGGCAGTGGCTGCAGGTGTTGGAATAGAAGTAATATCCATGCACCTTCGCGCTGCTCAGGTCTTCTGTCGGATTGGCTACTTCCGGACCGACTCCCTGGGGGTTCACAGCCCGGGCTGCTGCTGTTTGCGGAAGCAGCAAACCAAAGAAGGAAAGCAGGGATAACAGTAGGGAGATAGTAAAGGCGTATTTTCTAAGAGGTTTCATCGAATCTCAGGCATCAGTGGATGTTTGCCCTCGCGCGTGTAAGCTTTCGAAACGAGCAATACGCGCATGGAACAACAGGCGTTATTTTAACACAGCAACCGACAGAAATACGACTGCCGTAAAGCAGTCAGTCGAAAACTTAGCAATTTCATAAAAAAGGATTTCAGACGATTTCTACGCGGTCTAATGGGAAGCGGCTTTTGGCGAAGGCTTCCGAAAGCTTTTGTTTGCCATCATCTGTGATACCTGTTAGCAGAAGCCGCAAGTAAAAACTTCCATCGTCCGCGGTGGTATGAACGGTGCGGATAATATTCCCGTCAGCCGCGGAAACCAGCCCGGCAAAATACGCAAGACCTCCGGGTCGGTTGGCAGTGTTCGAGCCCATCAATTCCACGCTAATCCACCCAAGACCGACGCGGGAGATGCCCACCAGGTCCAATGCTGATTCGAGCTGTGTCTGCGAGATGGAACCCCCGCCGACAGCTGAATACAGGTCATCCAAGCTCGCGCAGGCCATCAACCCCAAGAGCTGTTCCACCTGGTTGTGAGCCAGCGCGGAAACATCCTCAAGCGCCAGAACGCCTCGTTTCGCCAGCAGTGGATGGATCAGGGCTTTTCCTCTTTGGCTGGCTTCCTTCAGGGCTACCCTGGCAAGCACAATGCGCAGCCGGCGAGCGGTGGATACGTCGCAGTGGTCCAACCACTCCTGTTTAGGCACCAGATGCGGGCTGGTGCTTATGACCTCTACCACGTCGCCCGGGGAAAGCGTGTCAAAAAGGTGGCGTTCCTCGCCGTTGACCATCACTTTGTTGATTTTATCCAGGTAGAACTCCTGAATTGCGGCCACACCGTCCAGGACAGTGCTGCCTTCCTGAAGGAAACGTGTGCCGCCGTAAGGCGTGAGGATTTGAATCGGGCGGTATTTGCTGATGTCTTTGTTGTGGTTTACGGCATAAATGACGCCCCAGGTGTTCTCGCCTTCCATCTCCTCGGTGGCAATCGCCACTTCCACTGCACCCACGCCCGGCTGCCAAGTGGTCACTTGCAGCGCCCGGTAGCCGTTTTGCGGGGAGGCGATGTAATCATCAAAGCGATCCTGGTCCAGATTTTTGCTGAAGTAGCGGTTTACACGAGAAAGCAGCCTGTAGCAGGCTGCTTCGTCGTTTTCGCGGACAATCATTCGAAAACTGACGATGTCGTTGACGGCGGAAAAGTCATCCAGGGAAGTGCGGCGGGCGCGCGCCATACGCTGCAGCTTATCCCATGCCTGCCAATAGCCGTTAACTGTAAAACGGATAGCGCCGTCCACACCTTCAGCATCCATCAGACGACCGAGCTCGCCCAGGTTATAGCGGATGAAATTCAGGTTCAGGCGGGAATCGCGGTCGATCTTTGCCTTTACAGTATCGTACGATTCAGGTTCGGCATAAGGGAAAGCCATGTCCTCAATCCAGCGGCGCCAGCGGTAGCAATTGAGGATGCCGGCCAGTTTGCCGTAGGAGCGGATT
This sequence comes from uncultured Anaerolineaceae bacterium, assembly GCA_964590535.1. Taxonomy (GTDB): domain Bacteria; phylum Chloroflexota; class Anaerolineae; order Anaerolineales; family Anaerolineaceae; genus Mesolinea. The sequence goes on along the minus strand of CAZPWL010000002.1, from coordinate 1,025 downwards.
GCTTCGCTGGCTTTCTGGCACTGTTTGGCGGGGGACATGAAATTTAACGTCATTAAGTTGTGGCTCTTGTCCGCCAGCTTGACCACAAACACCGCGGGGTCGCGGAACTTGGCAATTTTACGCAGGGTTTCCAGTTCCCGTGTGCTGCCATCGCGTGGGTTACTCATTTTGGTAACCCCATCGATGATGTGGGCGATTTCGTCCCCCAGAGCGCCTGGGAAAAGGGATTTGATTTTGTCGAGGCTCTCGCCGGTGTCTTCAATCGTGTCGTGGAGGAGGGCGGCAATTGTCCAGGCCTCCTTGTGGACCAGGTTGTCCACGAAGCCGGCCACCCAGCCGCAGTGCGTTTCAAAGTAAGGTTCACCGGAAAGGCGCAGCTGCCCTCCGTGCACTTGTTTTCCCCACTCCCAAGCGCGCGCGATGGCCTCCGTCCGGGGGACAAACTGCTCCACATGGAACTCGCCCAGGACGCGGGGTCGTATTTCGGTGATGTTTTCGATCTCTACCATAGCTTACTTACCTTGCAAGGCGAGAAGAATAATATCCTTTTATTATAGCTTAATCCGGGGAAGGATTTGTTATTTCCAACTGATCCGACAGAAAAAAGAGCTGAGATCGGCGAAATGGGTCATATCGTTGCGAGCAGGAAGAGGTGCACACAGGCGGCGGCTATCAGGATTATCCAGAAATAATTCTTGCGGGTTTTGTGACGGAAGCTTAACATGCCAAGCAAACCCCCGGCTGCTCCCCCCAGGAGGCTGAGGCCAAGCAGCACCTTTTCTGGGATGCGCCACTGACCCATGCGGGCTGCGTTTTTGTCGAAACCGAAGAGGAGGAAGGTGAGGATGCTGAGGGTGAGGAATAGGTATAGCATGAGTGGGGCTCCCGCGGCAATAGAACTTGTTTCCAGGAAATTAATTGTTTACGGAATTTTCGAAAGGCGCATGATTACTCAAGGGGTTTATTTTTGGTTTGATAAAACACAAACATCCAGTTTCTCGTTAATTATTATTGGATTTGTTCCA
>CAZPWL010000001.1:43574-70576 GCA_964590535.1 uncultured Anaerolineaceae bacterium | reverse complement strand
ACCAGCGAATCGATACCGAGCTGGTGTAAATTCCTGATTGCCAGCTTACGGCCGTCAACAGTCAGAAACTCGGGACAGCGCGCGCTGCCCAGCATAGTCCCGCCGCGCTGTATTATGCCGCCGACGTCCCTGGTGGTCATTTCGTTGATATTTCCGGATATCAGCCCTTTATAGCCGTGCTGCACGCCGTACATCTGCCAGCCTTTGCTGATCCCGCAACGCACAACCGCTCGGATGGCCGCGTTCATGCCGGGGGCGTCTCCGCCGCTTGTCAGAACCGCTACTCTTCTTGTCATTTGGCACCTCTCTAGTCTGGACGAATAATTACTTTTCACAATTATAATTCATGTCAACTGGTCAAGTCGGAAGGATCTTGGTAAAAATGGCAAAGGATATTTTGGTGGCGATAGTAAGTGACGATATATATGCAAGGAATTGGATGTCCTTGCTTTTGGTACGCGACTGGCGCACCAGGGTAGTCTCAGAAATCACCTGTCACGCGGACTTTGCAAGGTTGAAAGAACCAGGCCAACCCCAACCGGACCTTTTTCTGGTGGACCTGGATTCTTATCGTGATAACCCAAGCATTCTGACTGCGCTGAATGAGCTGGCAGGAAAACATGCCAGGATCCTGTGTGTTGGTACTCAGGTTATTTCGAATGTATTTTTGCGCCTCTCTCCCCACCTGTTCGCCGGATATCTTCTGAAAAACGAGATTTCGTCATCCCTCGCATGGGCAATTACCTTTGCCTACGAGAACAAGACGGTTTTTACCCCTGGCGTACTGGATGCCTTGCAAGACGACACCTACGAACTTCCTGAAACAAAAATGATTATCCGCGGGCGCAACTTTCCCGGACTTACGGACCGGCAGGAGGAAATTGCCCGTCTGGCGATTGTATTTTCAATAGGGCGCCGCGATCTTGCGGATGAACTAAAAATTTCCGACCAATGGAGCTACGGCATGGTCAGCGAGCTCTACAGCCGACTTGGTCTTGAGGAGCTCTTCACCGGTGAGATTGACCCTTCCCGTTTTGTGGGGGATGATCCCGTGATTCTCGCGCACCTGGAAGAGATCCTGGACGAGCTGGGCACCTCAAAAAAGGCAAGGGACCTTGAAACCCTGGCTTTTCACCTTTTGACTATGCCCTCAATTGAAATTTAAGCCCTATTTGTGGCTACGCGCAATGTCCGAAATTAATCAGATATAAGCACGGCGCGGACTGGGGCTGCTTCGCGGGCGGTCAGCTTTATTGGCAGACACACAAGCTGATAAAAACCAGCTGGCACATCTGCCAGATTGATACTTTCCAAAATGACCACGTTTTGCCGTAATAATAAGGTATGGGTTGGTGTGGGGTCATTGAATGGGGCGATAGAAAGGTAATCGATACCGATCAGACGAACGCCGCGCCGCACAAGAAACTCCGCTGCCGACACATCAAGCGCAGTGAAGTCTTGGCGGAATTCTAAGCCTGAACCTGACCAGAATTGGCTGTTCCTTGTTTTTAAGAGCAGACGTTCGCAGCGAATTTCCTCCAGGCCGGTCAAAACCTCGGCTGAAATTAACGCCGCGTCTCCCGGTACCTCGAGTACCTGGGCATCACCAATTAATGTTGAGAGAGCAATTTCATCCAGGCTTGCCCCATTCTGGAGGAAGTGCAGCGGAGCATCGATGTGGGTTCCGGTGTGCGCGCCCATGCTTAATCCGGTTATGTTGGCTGAATCTCCCGCGTTAATGCTGCCAATCCAGGAAAGTTCCGGATTTGGGTCGCCAGGCCAAACAGGTAAGTTTTCGTCAATACCCACGCTGATATCGATGATTTTCATGCGCACTCCTAATAATCCTCTTTTCTGGAATTATACAGAAAGAATAAGCTTCTGAGAGTTTTCGAGAGGAAACAGGTATAGAATCTTCATTGGAAACCTGAACATAACGAGGTTGAAATGCAAAAAATTTACATCGCTGGGATAGGACAAACGCCTGTCCGCGAAAATTGGGAAAAGTCGCTCAAAGAGTTGGCTGGCGACGCCGCGCTCTATGCGCTGGAAGACGCCAACTTGGGCTATCCGGAGGGCATTTTCGTTGGCAATATGATGTCCGGCAGCGCTAATCGCCAGCTGCAGCTGGGAGCTCTGATGGCTGATTGGCTGGGGCTGCACCATCGGGAAGGTTTTGGCTTGGAGTCCGCTTGCGCCTCTGGCGCAGCTGCTTTTAGGGCGGCCTTGATGGCGATTGCTTCCGGCGAGCTAACTTCGGCATTGGTGGTGGGTGTGGAAAAGATGACCGACTCACCGCTGGCGGAAATCACTGCCAGTCTTGCCACCGCAGCGGACGCGGACCTGGAAGTGGACTTTGGCGTATCCTTTGTGGCCTTGAACGCTCTGATCATGCAACGCTACATGCACGAATACGGCTGGAAAACCTCCGATTTCGCCGCATTCTCAATAAACGCGCATGCGAACGCGGTAGTCAACCGCAATGCTCGTTTCAAGAAAGCGATTAGCCTGGCGGACTATGAACGCGCCGGGATGATATGCAATCCGATTAATCTGCTTGACGCCTCTCCGGTTAGCGACGGCGCTGCCGCGCTGTATCTGACTGCCGTTCCACTGTCTTCTGCCAAGAATATTAGAGTAGCAGCATCGGCTTCTGCCACAGACACGATTTCCCTTCAGCACCGCACGACCCCGCTGCGCTTATTTGCTGCGATGGAGTCCTCTCGAAAAGCCTACCAACAGGCTGGCATTTCACCAAGTGAAATTGACCTGTTTGAATACCACGACGCGTTTTCAATCATGGCAGCGCTCTCTCTGGAGGCTGCCGGCTTCTGCGAGCCCGGTCAGGCGCCAAAGCTCGCCAACGACGGCAGCATCGGACTGAAGGGCAGGATTCCTGTCGCGACGATGGGCGGACTTAAGGCACGCGGACACCCGGTTGGCGCGACGGGTCTTTACCAGCTCGTAGAGTTGGCGCTGCAGCTTCGCGGCCAAGCTGGAACTGCCCAGGTGGAGGATGCCCGTTGGGGATTAGCCCAGAATATTGGGGGTTCAGGGTCAAATATCGTTACCCACATACTGCATCAGGAATGATACAATTTTACAGGTAAGCTGATTAACCACAGCAATGCTGTGAATCCAGGCGCGTTCAACAAAGGAGAGAATTCCATGATGGAGTTTCATGTTTCACGCTTGTCCCGCGAGAAATACGGCTTTGACCAACTGCTATTTTCGCTGAATGGCAATGTCATTTTTGCAAATTTTCAGGCTGCCCGTAAGTTTTCCCAGCAGATAAATGCGCAGAAAAGCCCTGGCGATACCGGCTACATCTCAGCAGGGCAAATCAACGCGCTTGGCTTGATTGATGAAATTTTCCACGTCATCGTCGCCGAGTATTACCATGAGTACGGTAAAGACCTGCGGGACGCTCTTTACACCGAGATCGCCAGCAAGCTGGGAGAGGAGAAATTGCTCTCCACACTCTCCACATTTTCGAACGAATTTCCCCCTGTTCAAGTGTTTCAGGGTCAGCTAAGCCTGCAGGAATACTTGAAAGGTTCAACTGAGGGCGTAGCGAATACCAAACTTGCATTGGAAGAGCTGCTGATGCTCTGGCTCACCAACCAGAACCCTGCCGCGGGGATTTATTCCGAGCTTTTCGACGATGACAATTTACGTCTGAAGACAGCCTACGAACAGGTGATTGACGGGGTGAAAGTCTTCTTTAGCAAGCAGCCAACCTTTGGTCCTGAGCATCAGGATCTGATTACAATGTTACGCACGCCCGCTATTATGGTTCCCCAATCCCTAAGCGGTCAGCTGGAATTCATCCGCCAGCATTGGGGAAAACTGTTGGGTAAGTACATCTACCGACTGCTGGGCAGTCTGGACTTCCTGAAAGAGGAACAGCGCGCGGTTTTTGCCGGCCCCGGACCAACCATGGTTCCGGATTACCGTACTGAAGGCTCAGGTCTATCCGAAGTCGAACGCTTCAGCCCTGACAGCGACTGGATGCCCCGCGTGGTGATGATAGCCAAGAACAGCTTTGTGTGGCTGAACCAACTTTCCAGGCAGTATCAGCGCCAGATTGAGCGCTTGGACCAGATCCCTGATGAAACCTTGGACAGGCTGGCAGCCTGGGGCTTTACCGGCCTCTGGCTGATAGGCTTGTGGGAACGCAGCGACGCCTCGCGTGAAATAAAGCAGCGCTGCGGCAACCCGGACGCGGTTTCATCAGCTTATTCACTCGCACGCTATCAAATCGCGCAGCGTCTGGGCGGTGAGGAAGCTTATCGCAACCTGAGTTACCGCGCCGGTCTGCGCGGCATCCGCCTCGCCAGCGATATGGTACCCAACCATATGGGTATCGATTCGGACTGGGTGTACGAGCACCCGGAGTGGTTTGTTGGCCTGGATTACAGCCCCTTCCCCGGATATACTTTTAACGGTTCTGACCTCTCCAAGAACCCCGGCGTAAGCATCAACCTGGAAGATCACTACTACACTCGCAGCGACGCGGCAGTTGTTTTCAAGCGCTACGATCACGGGAACGGACAAACAAAATACATATATCACGGCAACGACGGCACCAGCATGCCATGGAATGATACCGCCCAGCTCAATTATCTTGACCCTACGGTCCGTGAAGCGGTTATCCAGACCATCCTGGAAGTTGCCCGGAAATTTCCGATCATTCGTTTTGACGCGGCGATGACGCTGACCAAGAAGCATTACCAGCGTCTTTGGTTCCCGCAGCCCGGAACCGGGGGCGACATTCCTTCACGCGCGGACCATGCCATGACCAAAGAGGCTTTTGACCAGGCTATGCCCGAGGAATTCTGGCGGGAAGTGGTGGAAAGGGTCGCCAAAGAGGTTCCGGATACACTGCTGCTTGCGGAAGCATTCTGGCTGATGGAAGGCTACTTTGTGCGCACACTCGGAATGCACCGGGTTTATAACAGCGCGTACATGAACATGCTTCGCAACGAAGAAAATGACAAGTACCGCCAACTTATTAAAAACACACTGGTTTACGATCCGCAAATCCTGAAGCGTTATGTCAACTTCATGAACAACCCCGACGAAAAGACCGCCGTAGAACAATTCGGAAAGGGAGATAAATACTTCGGGATATGCACAGTCATGTCCACCATGCCCGGCCTGCCAATGTATGGACACGGCCAGGTGGAAGGCTACGCAGAAAAATATGGGATGGAGTACTACCGCCCCTATTGGGATGAGACCCCCGATCCATACCTGGTTCATCGACACGAGACCGACGTCTTCCCAATCCTGCATCGGCGCCGCTTATTCGCGAATGTTGAGAACTTCATGCTCTATGACTTCCATGCCGCCCAGGGCGGAGTGGACGAAAATGTATACGCCTACTCCAACAGCGAAGGCGGCCAAAGCGCAGTGGTGGTTTTTAACAACCGCTTCGGGGATACCGCCGGCTGGATTAAAAGCTCTGTGCCCTTCCTGGTGAAAAGCGACAACCCGCACCAGGAATCCCGTGAACTTGCCCAGGCGCTTGGGTTGCCGAATGATCCGGATGCCTTCGTTACCTATCGTGACTACACGCACCACCTTGAATATATCAGGTCCGCAAAGGAAATTCACGAAAGAGGGATGTACTTCAGCCTTGACGCGTATGGTCATCAGGTGCTGATGGACTTCTCTGTTGTCTACGGACGCGACTACGCGGACCTGAACGCCCACCTGAACGGTAGAGGTGTCCCAAACCTGGACGTCGCTCGCAAGGAAATTGCCCTCGGGCCAATCCTTCTGCCTTTGGCGGAAATCCTGGACGCCGAAAATCTCAGGAATCTGGCAGATTACAGCAGAGATCAACTTTCCTCAGCCAAATTTGAGGCACTGCTGACAAAGAACCTGGACCTGGCGGAACGCGCCCAAACCGGCGTGCGCCAAACAAGCGCTCTCTCTGCTTGCCTGGATTCTCAAGAACGGAAAAGTCTCGAAAAGTTGCTGCGGCAAATTCTTGATCTGGAAAACTTCTCCAAAAATGCCGGTTTGTCCCACACAAAACTAACGCCGCTCTTCCAACAGGCACTCCACCCGGAAAAACTTGAGGACCCACGACGCGAATTTGTCCTGCTCATCTGGGCGTTCATTTCCAATCTGGCGGGCAGCAGCGCGAAGGAAGATTGCCGGGCTCGCAGCAGGCAATTAATGGATGAAGAGCCGACTATCAGGCTTGTCACGCACGCCCTTTCGCAGCTTGGTTTTGGCGACTATGAAGCCTGGAAAGCCTGCCAGGCTGTGCGTTGGATGATCAGTAACACTGCCTGGCTGCCTGAGGTTCAAAACCTGGAACCTGCTGACCTGTTCGAGATGTGGCTGCGGGATGAACAACTGCGTGAGTACATCGAAGTAAACGAGTACAACCAGGTGCTGTGGTTTAATCAGGAAAAGTTTGAGGATATGCTCTGGATCATGCGCGTCGCGTCCGTACTTTGGTATGCTTCACAAGCGGATGTCAGCGCGGTTGACATGCTGGAGAAAAATATTCTTGCTGAGCCATTGTTTTCCCGTCTTTTGAACGGTTTGAAAGCATCCGAGTATCAGTTGGAGAAGCTGCAAAACGCTCTAAGCTAGCCTAAGCATTCCTTTTTTGCTCGTAACAGGGTCTGAGAGAAGACGGTGTCTCCTTTCAGCCCTGTTTTTTGGCTGTGTACCTGCTGAAGCAGTGCCATTGCGGCAGGCGCAAGGTCCAATCCAGTCGCTCTTTCCGTCAAGAAGACAGCTTTCGCGGCATACGCAATATTGTTTTGCGGTTCAATACGGTGGAACTCGTCGTGATAAAAACCACACGAAGTGAACATTCGCTGGCGTTCGTACTGCGCAGAGAGCAAATCCTGAACACGATTAAGTTGGTCTTCCCGCCAGGCTCCATCAGAAAGCTCCAGGCACAGATCCCTGGTACTCATCTGCCCGTTGATCACATCGATATATCTGTGGCGCAGTTCCCACGGCTCCGGGAACATAGAAGCGATCACATCTAGAAAAGCCGCGTCCAGCCATTCCCCGATTTGATTTAACGCCTCACGGAATGGCGCTTTCCAGTAAGCGTGGGGCGTGCAGCCGCACACCTTTTCCCAACGGTCCACACCATGCAAGCAAGACCAGGAGGTGTTCTCGACCAGGCTTGCCCTGGAGTGAACAGCATGCTCCTTCAGCCATTTACCTGGGTAAGTCCACTGCACGCCGCGTTTTTCAGCTGCGCCGTTCAACACATACGAAAGAAACAAATCCCTGAAAGGTTGGTGGTGGCCGTAGAGCTCACCATCGCTGGCCACCAGAATAAGGCCGTCCGGATTCTCAGCGCGGCTGCTCAGGATGCTATCCAGAAACAAGTCGCCGTTCTCAGTCGATGATGCGTGAAAACTGACCCGGGTGCTCAATTCCTGGTCATAAGTAAAAACAACGAGCGGGCTTCTGCCGTCAGGTAAATCGATCAAGTAAGGTCCAGCCGCGCCGCCCTCGGGTTTTACTTGCCAGGGCGCCAGAATGGTGAATTGGATGCCATTGTCTGCCAGCGCGCACAGCGTAGCGGTATCTACCGCTGTCTCAGGGAGCCACATCCCCGCAGGTTTATGCCCAAAGTGCAGCTCAAAATCCTTGATACCCCAACGCACCTGAGTGATTTTGTCTTGTTTGGTCGCCAGGGGCAGGATGCTGTGGTTGTAACTCTGCGCCAAGCCGTTCCCAATGCCATTTTGTTCATAATTCCAGCGTTCCTGTGCAATAATTTCCGCGCAAGTGTCCAGGGCAAAGTCATCCATCCACCGCATCAGGGTCGGTCCTACATTAAAGCTGATTTTTTGGAAACTTTCGTGGCGCGCATTTGGCGCGTAACATTCCGAAAGAATGCGTTCATTCCAGTTTCCAAATGGCTGCGCGCCAATTTCGTCTGGAATGTAATTGGAAATCGGATCTTCGCGTGGAGGTTGATAGAAGTGACCGTGGATACAAAGGTTCATTTTTTCCTTTTAGGGCTGGAGAGGTAGTCGATTTTTTGTTGGAATCTTGCGGGATTTATGCCAAAGGTGCGGGGAAGTGAATCTAACGTGCAAATCCGGTTTTCAGCCAGGTAGTCCATCCAGAATGCTGACCCAGGAAAGTCTTTGCGTACACTCTGTATGAACTGAATCAAACGGTTCATGCGCCTTGGGCTGATTTCCATCATTTTTTTTCTGGAAGCGACCCGGCTCGCGATATGGGTCAATAGCTCACGAAAGCTTAGGTGTTCTGGCCCGCCAATTTCCAGCACGCTGTTTAGGGTGCCTGGCATGTCAAGTGACCAGGCCAGGCAAACTGCCAGGTCGCGCACCCAAATCGGCTGTAGCAATACGCTTCCATCGCCGGGAACCGGCACAAAGAATGGAAAAACCTTTAATAATCCCAGCAGGTAGGAGCTGAAAATATCGCCCTCCCCATACACCATGCTGCTGCGAATGATGGTATAGGGGACGCCGCTCTCCCGAATGGCATGCTCGGCGATGCCTTTTGCTTTCATCAGCCCGAACGCCGAAGCGCGGTCCGCGCCAAGGTGGCTGAGGTAAATAAACCGCTTTACACCGGAAGAATAGGCGGTGTTTGCCAGCATCTCCACATCCCTGACCTCGACCTGCTGTAAGTCCAGATGCCCGGCGGTTTGTTCAACCGAAGCAAGGTGATAAATCACGTCGACATCTTGCAGCGCAGCTCTGATCCCGCGTTCGTCAGAAAGCGAACTGACCGCCACATCGATATTGGTTCGTCTTGGAATGATGTAATTTCGGTCCCCGGGCTGCAGAAGATAGCGGTATGGCAAGCCCATCGCGCTTAATTGCCTGACTAGCTCCCCCCCTATAAATCCAATACCGCCGGTTACCAAAATCATCGGCGCAATTATAGCAGGTATTCTTTTTTCAATTTGGCATAATACTTGCACTTTAATTGCAAACGCGCAGTGTTATTCACGGATGTGACCATGAACAAAAGACTCGGATTTCATTACTTTCAGGACATAAACCACTATCAAGCCCGCGATCTGAATCTCTGGCTCCCTGAATTACAAGCCCTGAACGCTTCGTGGCTGGTCATCAAGAGCCCCACCTCCCAGGCAATCCCGGAAGATTTTATCCAAGGTCTCGTAAAAGGTGGAATCCAACCCATCGTTCAGTTTGACATCCCAGTCAACTCGGAAATCAAACCAGACGACCTGAAGGTGATTCTTTCTGCTTACGCCCGCTGGGGTGTCAAATATGTGACCTTCTTTAAAAGTCCGAACGTAAAGTCCTCCTGGTTGGATGGAACCTGGTCGCAGGGCGATTTAGTTGAAAGATTTCTAGACCGTTACCTTCCTTTTGTCCGCATCGCGGAACAAAACAATCTGATACCGATTTTCCCGGCTTTGCAGCCTGGCGGTGACTATTGGGACCTTTCTTTCCTAAAAAAGATGCTGCAGTTGGTGCAGCAGCGGAAATCCCTGGATTTCAGCGCTAATCTGCACATGGCGGTCAGCGCGCAGACTTTCTCCAGGCCGCTCAGCTGGGGTAAAGGCGCTTCCAAACGCTGGAAAACCCTTCATCCCTACAGCAAGACCGAAATGGGCGAAGAGGACCACCTTGGTTTTAACACCTGGCAGTGGTACTCAGAACTGGTTAAATCCGCATTGAACGTCACACCAAAACTGATGCTCTTCTGGTTTGGCGCCGCCAGCGTTGAAAAAAACTTACTCGACCCCAATTTGCGCTTTGACGACTTATTGGGTTACACGTCAGACGATAACGCGAAAGCGGGCGCAGACAGCGCGCTGCCAAATGAAGTGTTGGGATGTTTGTTCTGGCTCTTAAGTTCTGCGGCAAGCGACCCGGCGGGTAAAACAGCTTGGTTCGACGAAAACGGTCAGCCCAGACAAAAAGACTTGTCCACATACAAGGAAAAAATTGAGCAGACCAGGAAACAGCAAGTGGAATATCCAGTCGCTAACCGCGTGGCGCAGTGGATGTACCCGATTGACCACTACCTTCTGCTTCCTTCATACGATTGGGGTATTCCAGAAAACATTCTGGAACGCGTGCGCCCGATCATCCGGGAAATTCGTCCGACGATTGGTTTTTCGCTCATCGAAGCGATGAATGCGCGAAAAGTGACCGTCTGGAACGAGGATTCCGCCTTTTCCGACCTTGATATTCAGATGCTGAGAGAAGCAGGCTGCCTGATTGACGAAAAAGTCAGCAAAAGCCTCAGCGTTGCAGCTTAATTGTTTTTTACAGAGGAGAAATCATGAACAATCAGCCTATCTACTCGATGCGAACACCCATTTCCAGTTCACTTCCCAAGATCGTCGTGATCGGTTTGGGAGGCGGCGGCTGCAACGCGATTAACCGCATGATTGAAAATGGTATGCAGGGTGTAACCTTTGTAGCATGCAACACAGACGCGCAGGCACTGTCACATAATTTATCTCCCAACAAAATCCAACTGGGTCCAAAATCCACCCGCGGATTGGGCGCAGGCGGCTTACCTGTGGTTGGGGAGACCGCGGCCGAAGAAAGCTATCGCGAACTTGCCTCCATCATGGAAGGCGCAGAAATGGTTTTTCTCACGGCTGGCATGGGAGGCGGCACAGGTACAGGCGCGATCCCAGTAGCAGCCAGGGTTGCCAAAGCAGTTGGCGCCGTTACTATCGCGATTGTGACCCGTCCATTCTCGTTCGAGTTGGGTCGGCGCCAGAAGAATTGTGAAGCAGGCCTGGAAAAGCTGCGCCAGTACACTGACACCCTGATTGTCATCCCGAACGACAAACTCATCGAAGTCGCCCCGCGCGACTTGCCGCTTGAGATGGCTTTCACACTTGCTGACGATGTCCTGCGGCAAGGTGTACAGGGCATATCAGAACTGATAACGGAGACCGGCCTCATCAATGTCGATTTCTCACATATCAAAAACGTCATGCAGCAAGGGGGCGGCGCGCTACTCGCGATTGGTACCGGTTCTGGTCCCGACCGCATCAAACAAGCCATTGAAAAAGCGCTGCACCACCCACTTCTGGAAGAAATCGACCTGTATTCAGCCACGCACATGATCGCGAATTTTACAGGCAACGCCAATATGGCCTTCAGGGACGTCACTGACGCACTTCAGCTGCTCCAGGAGGCATCCGGATTCCACGCGGAAATTATCCCTGGCGTAATCACCGACGCTAGAATGGAAGACCGTGTTCAGCTAATCCTGATCGTTACTGGAATTGGCGTGAAAAAAAACAGCCCCGCGCTGACCCAGCCTGAGATGACATTCAGGGAACCCGCCGCACCGGTAACGGTCCAGGCGCAAACCCCTGCACCACAGCCAAGTCAGCCGAATAAAGCCGCGATTTTAGCCGGGATACGCGAGGTGGACACCAGCAATCTGGTTGGCCAGCGGGTTGAGCAGGATGAACGTCTTGATGTACCAGCATTCCTGCGCCGCCGTTCCTACCAATCTAAGTAGGAGTTTCGATGGATTCAGCAGTTATCAATAAGGTAAACAAAGAAGTCTACAAGAGACACCCCCAAATGGCTGGCACAAGCCCCAAGGTTAGCCAGCAAACCGGAGATCGGTATCTGCTCCTTTATACGAGGGCGCTTGAAATCAGCGCAGGTCGTAAGATGGAGCAAATAATCAGGGTTACTGCCGACCAGCAGGGGAATGTCCTCCGTATGTCAGTCTCGAAAAGTTAGCGGGTGCCTATGAGCCAGATGATGAACTCCATAGAAATCGGGTTTTGGAACGCGCTGCTGCCTATTCGCCGCAAGAAAGCGCGGCAGCAAAGCCAGGAAGTGCCGCCCCGCTCCGCTCCGGATGCCGTCAGGTTGGCTTTCCTGACACAAACATCTGAAGAACCCTTGCACGCAGAACCAGTACGGTCCCTGTTGAATAAGGCTTCGCCGCTGGAACTGCAGAGTTTTCAACCGACCGTTAAAGTGACTGTTCGCGAGAATAGGACATCGATGTTTGAAGGCGCGACCGTGGCAACCAAAGTTGTGGTTAACGCGATAAAAAAGTCGCATGCGTTCATGGTCCTGAGTTCATCCTTCCTTGGCCTATTGATCGGCGTTTTGATAGCGTTTTTCCTCAGGTAAGCAAGACCTCCTCTGACAGAAGAGCCGGTGCCGCGCCGGCTCTTCAATTTTTCAGAACGAATATGGCTTTCCATTAGTGGCTATGCGCAATATCCTGCCCTGCAAAAAAATCTGGCAAAGTATCTTTGGTCTGCCTATGTATCGAAGCTAGGGCAAAGCACCCCACAAAAATGTCTTTCTTCCGACTGAGCACGCGGGTATAAATATTCACTCTCCTGTTCAGAGTTCTCTTGAATTTCGACAAATCAAGGTTCTTTCCAGCGCTCAGCGTGGAGATGACAATAGGTCAGCAAGTAAAACTTAGGGAGCGAATAGAGACTGACAAATCAAAGAACAGTGGTCTGTCATGCTCAGGTTTTTAATCCCAAACGGAAAAAGCAACATTTTTAGTCCTATCCAGATTTTCTCTTTATAGATAAGCCAGATGCTTTCAGGTATAATCCTAGCAATATTTTGATTTTTCGAGGGACTTATGGCATTTCCTAGCAATCTAAACCAGGAGAAACAGTGGAAAGAGCTCCAGATTACACCAGAAGATCTGCAAGCGCTTTCAGCTTACCTTTTTGAAAAAGAATCTCCTATTGCTATTGATGGTCTGGCACGTGTTTTAGTATCCAACCGGTTGGAAATCGCGCGTGCGGAACTCAAACGCAAACAAAAAGACCTTGGCAAGATTTATTTGCCCAAAGATATGTATGAGCCAGGCGACCAGATTGTTTTTCCGCAGCGCTCCTGGGAAAGTGGAACCGTAACAGCTGCCCACCCAGGCATCAACCCGGAAATTGGAGCTTTTTCCGTGTTGACGGTTGAATTCTCTGACGGCAGCGTCAAAGAATTCGCGGCAGGCGTCGTGGACCATCCCCTCAACGCCGCGGACTACGAAGCCGCCCTGGATGGCGAAACAATGCATGACGCTATCTGGCAGCAATATGGCACCGAAATCAAAACAAAACTCCGCGCCGCCCTTGATAACCAGACGGATCTGGTACGCATCGGGTATACCTGGTTCCCAAAATCGCTGTTGATAGATATTGGGCCTGGTCACCTGAACCTGGCAGAAGCGCTCCTGGACGCACGGGACGGTGGACCGATGAGCTCTGCTGAACTCATGAGCCAATTGGAGCTAGCCGACGGCGAAAACGACAAACTGATGGAGTTCTCACTAAATTACGAATTGCAGGAAGACTCGCGCTTTGACGAAGTTGGAACAACCGGCGTGATTGCCTGGTTCCTGAAAAGGCTTGAACCGCAGTCCGTTCAGGAAACGCCTCTTTACTTACGGATTCCCACCCATACCCCTGGGAATGAGGATGTCTCCGAGGCTACCGATAAGATGCTGCTTAGCACATGCGATGAGCAGTACCGGAGCAATCAGAATATCCCGGAAGGGTCTGCCGCTGAAGCCACGGTCGTGCTGAACTTCCCACACTGGCGTTCCGGCACGCTCCCCATTAATACCGAAACCGCCGGCATCTTTCCCTCCGCCCTTGAAACAGAACACGTCAAATTTTCTTTGGTGGATTCAGCCAGCGGGGAACACATCTCCGCATGGGTTGTCCGCAAACAAAACTATGTCTTCGGGCTCCGGGAATGGTACGAGGCACAAAACCTCATCCCTGGCAGTGTTGTGGTCCTCAAAGCTACGGGGGACCCGGCAGTCATCAAGATTCAACCCCAGAAAAAGCGTTCAAACAAAGAATGGATTAAAACCATTCTGGTTGGCGCAGACGGCGGGTTGGTGATCGCCCTGCTGCGTCAATCAATTTACGCTGGTTTTCACGACCGGATGGCTGTCGCGATTCCTGATCTCAGCACGCTTGACAAGCTTTGGGATGATCGGAAGGGAAAGAATATATCCCTGAAATCGGACGTGACGCGCATGATGAATGAGCTTTCTAAATTGAATACTCAAAGACATGTTCACTTCCTCGACCTTTACGCGGTCATGAATGTCATCCGTCGTACGCCTCCCCTGGACTTGCTCACAGTGCTGTCAACAAGCAGCGAATTTAAGCACGTAGGCGACCACTATTACCACCTCTCAGAAAGCGAATAACCGGAGAAAGCATGGATTCGAGAATTTCTGCCTTAATCAAACCGACATTGAAAACGAAATTCAAGGTAGATTTTGAGTGGTGGAAAGCCCAGGACAGCAACTGGAAGGTATACCTACAGTCCTTTCTGTGTCCCATACACCAGAAATTGCTTGCGGATTACTCTTATACTGACCAGATCGACCTGATCAGCCCCTCCACAGGCGAGGTCACGCGGGTTGACGCGCTGTTCTACGCGCTTACGGAACACTGCGCCAAACAACCTGAGTTTCTGTCGGGTAACAGCGCGTTGGTCGATTCAATTTTTAAAATTTTCCTCGTCAATGGTAACAATCCGCTGAATTCCATTGAGCTTTCCAGCTTGCTTGGAAAGCCCTCTGACACAATTCTGCGCACAATCGGAGCCGGGAGAGTTTATAAAGGAATCAGACCTGCCTGAAGCAATTCCTTTGTGATAATATAAGTTTTCCCGCCCTTGTAGCTCAATGGACAGAGCACCAGCCTTCTAAGCTGTTGGTTGCAGGTTCGAATCCTGTCAAGGGCGCCATAGATTTAACCTTATATTTTCTAGCGCGGATCCTCCCACTTTGTGCCATAATGCAAACAATTCGAGTATTGAAGGAGTCCAAAATGAAATTCACCACACGTTGGTTAGTTATCATGCTTGCGCTATTCCTGGCAGCATGGTTGGTGCCCGGTATTGAAGTATCTGGAAACGGCTGGATTGCGTATGCCGTCATGGCGGCCATCCTGGCGCTGCTGAACGCCACGCTGCTGCCTCTGCTCAAGTTCCTATCCTGCGGTCTCATTGTTCTGACCCTGGGCTTGTTCAGCCTGGTATTAAACGCCGCGGTCTTCTTGCTTTCATCCAACATTGCCCAGAACGTATTCAACGTAGGCTTCAAAGTGAATGGCTTCTTGCCTGCCTTGCTTGGATCGCTGATCGTCAGTATCATCACGATCCTGTTCAGTCGGGAAAAACGCAAAGATTCTGATTAGTCCCTTGATATCTTTCCAGCGCCGGCAAGTGCCGGCGCTGGATTCATTAACTGCCCCTAACTGGCTTGCAAATTCCCAGACTTGTGTTACACTACACCCCGTTAAATTCAGGAAAACCTGAAACCTTCCACTCCTGCCCGCCAACGGCGCACAGCAGGAGCTAACCCGAGGAAAGGAGCCTCATACTTATGCATACTTACGAGTTAGTTTATATTCTCCAGGCAGACCTGGACGAAGCCACATTAAATGGGCTTGCCGAAACCATCGAAAACTTAATCAAAAGCGCGAACGGCGAAATCCTGAAAGTGGACCGCTGGGGTAAGCGCCGACTGGCCTATCCCATTCGCAAGATGACTGAAGGTTATTACGTACTGGTATCCTTCAAGCTTGATCCGGCAGAAATCGCCAATATTCGCCGTACTTTAGGGTACAACGAACAGATTTTACGGTCTATTGTTGTCAGACCCGAATAGAAAGGAATAGAAATGTCCGAATACAGATCCAACGGCAGCGACAGGGGTAACCGCCACTATGTTTCCAGACCAAAATTCTGCCAGTTTTGCGCTGACAAGAATCTGGCAATTGATTATAAAAGCGTAGAACTGATGACCCGCTTCATCAATGAAACTGGCAAGATCCGACCCCGCCGCCAGACCGGCACCTGCGCCAGACACCAGCGTGAAGTTGCCAAAGCCATCAAGAACGCGCGCCATATCGCCTTAATTCCTTTTGAAGGTGACATCTACTACGATCCCAACGCGTAGAGGTGATACTTTATGGCGAATAACCGAATTCCAGATAAGCAGGTCGTTACTAAAAAACACCTGGCAAAACAGGAACGAGAACGTCGTGAAACCAGAACGATTCTCATCGCGACGCTGTCAATTGCCGCAATTGTAGTAGGTTTGCTCGGTTATGTTTTGGTCGACAATTACATCGTAAAACCCTCCACAGTCCTTGCGTCTGTTGGTGAGGAAAAAATTACTGTCCGGGACTTTCAGCCGGCGGTGAAATTCACCCGCCTGAACATGCTAAACCAGGCCAGCAATTACTATTACTACTACCAGATGCTGGGAACTTACGGCTCCAGCTTCCTGACCACCGCCCAGAATCTCGTGACATCCCTGAATAGTCCAGCGGTCATCGGAGAGCAAGTGCTCAATACGATGGTTGAGGACATCCTAATTTCGGAAGAAGCCGCCAAACGCGGTATCACGGTCAGCGACGAAGAACTCGCCTTGGCGATGCAGGAAGCCTTCGATTTCTTTCCCGAAGGGACGCCTACCCCAACCATCACCCCCACCGTTGTAAATACACCCACGCTTTCGCTTTCGCAGATTGCCATCATCAAGCCGACGGACACAGCCACCCCGCTGCCTACATCGACCTCCACGCCTGAAGGTTGGGTACCAACCAACACTGCCACAGCAACGCTTGAACCTACGGCGACCTTGGAACCTGTCCCGGCTGGCTCGACCCCAACCAGCGTTCCAACTGAAACCAAAGTGCCTACCATCACGCCCACTCCAACGGTTTTCACAACCAAAGTGTATGGCAGCGTTATGAAGGATTACTACCAGAATGTGAGTACTTACGGCGTTCCTAAGGATGCAGTGGAACACTCCTTCCGTACATCGCTGCTGCGGGAAAAATTGCTGGAAGCTGTAACGGCGGATTTGAAACCTGAGCAAGAGCAAGTTTGGGCGCGTCACATCCTTGTAGCCACCGAAGACGAGGCAAACACTGTGCTCGAAGCTCTCGAGAATGGCGAAGATTGGAACACGCTGGCAGCCACCTACTCCACCGACACCTCCAATAAAGATAATGGCGGAGATTTGGGATGGTTTGGTCGCGGCGCAATGGTTCAAGCTTTCGAAGATGCTGCTTTTGCCTTGAAAGAAGGTGAAATCAGCGAGCCCATCAAGTCCGAATTCGGATACCACATCATCCAATGCGTCGGACATGCAGTCAATGCTTTGGACGCGTCTGCTTTTGCGACGCTGAAACAGACCACGTTCACTAACTGGTTATCAGCACTGCGAACTTCCCGGAATGACATCGTGCTTGACGATCGTTGGTTAGAGTTTACCCCAAGCACCCCCGCGGTGACTTCTGACCTTTACAACGCGATTTTTGGCGCCCAATAAATATTTACGGACCTCAAAAAGCGGCTGAAACAATTCAGCCGCTTTTTTTGTTTTTTTTCGTCCGATTAGCTTGTGAAATTCACAGTACCGATAGCGTTGATTTCTGTGCTATCTCTCCAAAAAGCGACGCCAAAAAAAGCTATACAAGCCCCGCGGCTTACTTGACGTAGCTTTCATCCACTTCATCCAGGCGCAGGCTGATAATCTGGCTGGCGCCGTCCTTGCCCATCGTCACGCCGTAGATCACATCCGCAGCCTGGACAGTATTGCGGTTGTGCGTAATCAGCATAAACTGCGTTTCGTTGGATAGGTCTTTTAGTAGTTCAATGAATCTCCCCACGTTAGATTCGTCAAGCATCGCGTCGACCTCATCGAGCACGCAAAACGGAGTTGGGGAGATTTTCAATAAAGCAAAGACCAGCGCTACCGCAGTCAGGCTGCGTTCGCCACCGGAAAGTAAAACAAGACCTTGTTCGCGTTTGCCTGGAAGCCTCGCTTCGATTTCAATCCCGCCTTCAATGGGTGAGGATTCATCCGAGAGAATCAGGCGGGCGGAACCACCGTTGAACAAGCGCGCGAACATCTTGCTGAATTCCAGACTTACCGATTTGAAGGTCTTCAGGAACTCCCGCTGCATGACATCGTTCAGCTCGGAAATCATGCGTTGAATGTCCTGAATAGCGGCCTGCAGGTCGGATATTTGCGTGGTCAGATTATCGTAACGCTCCCTGACCTCAATAAATTCTTTTTCAGCCTCAAAATTCACGACGCCGATGCGGCGGATGTGATTTTTGAGGTCGCGCATTTCCTCTTCGATACCCACTGGTAAGGTCGGGGTTTCAGAAAGCGATTCGATCACCATATCCGGGAATGGCAAGGGAGTGGAGACCGAAAATTCATTGCGGTATTCCAGCTCAATGAGCCCAAAATCGTCTTCAATGTGCGAGCGAAGCGATTCAAGCCGCTCCAATTTGCGCCCGAGCTCCAGCTGAAAATGCGTTACCTGGCGTTCTTTGAAGGACAAATCCTTTTGCAGTTCACTTTCCACGATACCAAGCCCAAGAAATTCGTTTTCCGACCCTTTCAGCTTGGTTTGGTTTTCGGCCAGTTCATTGGCGCGCACAGCATCAACTTCGTTATTGAGCCCAAGCAGGAGCCCGTTCAGTTCGGTTTTTCGTGCTTGGAGCAAGGAGAGTTCGTCCGAGTTCGCGCTGCTGCGCTGGTTTAGCAGCGCCATTCTCTCCCGGTCAGAAACCAGGCGCCGTTCCTGGGCTCTCCAAGTTTCCTGGTTATGCGCCAACGCCTGCTCCTGAACACGGCATTCCATCTGCAGATACTGGAATTGCTGTTCCAGGCTGTCCAGGTTCTGTTCGCTGATGCTCTGCTTCAGCGCTTCAAGCGCACTGCCCAGTTTTTCAGCATCCATTCGAAGCGCCGTGTCTTTATCTGTCAGTAAGGTTTGCTCGTCCTGTAAACGCGCAGCCTCTCGCTGGCTATCTTCCAGCTGCTTTTCGGTCCATTTCCGCCGATTTTGGGCTTTATCCAGGTTCACAACAGCGGTATTCAGCTCGCGGCGCAGGTCGCTAATCTGTTTGTCCAGCGCGCGCTGCCCGGTTTGGATTTTCACCACTTCCTGGTCTGCGTTCACGAGCTTTTGGTTCAGGTCCTTCTGTCTGGTGGCTGCTTCTGTAAACTTTTGCTCTAGTCCTGCGAGCGTTTCCTCAAGCTCAGTACGCGTGCGCACGTAACTGACTTTACTGGCGGCCTTTTGTTTTCCGAGTATCGCGATGCCGCTGCGCAGCAAAACTTCGCCGTTTAAGGTAACCAGATTGTAGCGTTCCTGTAGTTTCTGCTGCAGGTCAAGCGCATGTTCCAGGCTGTCAACAACAAGGTACTGGCTAAGAAGCTTTTCAACCAACGCGGACATCGTCGAAGGGCTGCGCACCAGCTGTGCGGCCGTTCCAATGATTCCCTCACCAGTAGGAGCGCGCTGAGTTTCGGCAGGGGAGAGACTCTTCAAACCAACCAATGCGACTTTGTCATCAACCAGGGAACTAATCTTGGTCAGGAAGTCCTTATCCAGCCCGTCATCCGGCAGTACGAGCAGGTCTATCGCCTCGCCCAAAGCAGCAGTAAGCGCTTTTTCGTACTTTTCGGGTACGTCCAGTTTGGTCGCAAGGTCAGTGATTGTTCTCCCGTATTGTCTTACCCGCGCATTCTTAATAAAAGATTTCGCCCCGTCGGAATAACCTGCCAGGCTTTCCTGCGCTTGCTGCAGCAGCTGAAGCTGGCTTGTGAATTTGTTCTTTTCCAGGTTGAGACTGTTTAGCTGGGCGGAATTTTCTTCCAAGGCCTTTTTAATCGAGAGTTGGTTTTCTTGGTTTGCCTTGCGTTGCGTTTCAATATCCCGCAACTGCTCATCAAGTCCGGCCAGGCGTTGTTCGATCCCGCCCTGAGCGTCGAGCGCTGTTTCTTCCTCGCTTTTTAGCGCCTGCAACGTCTCCTGGCTGCTAACCAGACTGCGGCGGAGTGATTCCAAGCGATTGGATATTTCACTCTTCCTGCTTCTAAGTACCAGAGTCTGTTTTTCCAGACTCAGCAGATCGGTTTGCAGCTTGGTTTGTTTAATTTCTAATTCTTTCTTCGTTTTCCGTTCAAGAACCAGTGCGTCCTCAATCTGTGTCCGTTTTTCCCGAAGCTGTGCCAATGTCTGGCTCTCAGTCTCGGTTTCCTGTTTGAGCGCTGCCACGCTTTCTTCAGCAGACGCGATGGTCTCTTCCAACTTGGCCAGGTCATCACTAATTTGCGCCTGCGCCTTCCTGAGCGCTTGTTCCCGTTCGTCGTTCACAGCCAGATCGCGATTGCCGGCTTGAATCTTGTCGTGTAGTGAGCCTAGCTTCTGGTGTAGTTGGTTGACAAGTTCCCTCTGCGTGGAAATATTCTCCTTCATTGCGGAGGAAGCTTCCTGATTCGAATGCAAAAGACCGAGTGCCTTGGCTGAAGCTTCCTCAGCGCTTTCCAGTTCTGCTTTAAGCTGGGCGATATCCTGTTGGGCTTTAAACCAGTGGTAGCCGTACCAATCGCGAAGCTTTTCCTGCAGGCTTTCCTGCACCTTTTTGTACTCACCCACGCGCACTGCTTGTCTCTCCAAGCTGCGCAAACGCGGTTTGATTTCATCAACGATATCCAGAGCGCGTTCAAGATTGCGCTGCGTCGTCTCCAAGCGCTTCAGCGCTTCTTCCTTTCGGGAACGATACAGGCCGATCCCCGCGGCTTCCTCAAAAAGTTTGCTGCGTTCGTCCGCTTTGATGGAGAGCGCCATGTCCACCAGCCCCTGGCCGATGATTGTGTAGGTGCGGTCGCTCAGGCCTGTTTTCGCCAGAAGCTCGTGGAAATCCTTCAGGCGCACCCTTTGGTTATTCAGAAGGTATTCGTTAGTGCCATCCCGATAAGCCCGTCGGGTAAGCACAACCTCGCTGTAATCAATTGGCAGCCAGTTCGTTTCGTTGTTAAAGGTGATGGAGACGGAAGCCATACCCGCCCGTGCGCGCTGGTCAGAGCCGATGTAGATCATGTCCTCAGTTCTTTTGGCGCGCAAAAGTGAGTAGGACTGCTCACCCAACACCCAGCGGATGGCATCCGCGACATTGGACTTACCCGATCCATTTGGACCGACAATCGCTGTGGTGCTTGCGGGAAATTCCAGGCTTGTTTGCCGCGCGAAGGTCTTATAACCGTGCATTTCGAGCGAGGCGAGTTTTACTTGGTTCATACTTCTCTTATTCCAATTTTCGTGATTGCTGCAGCAGCTGCAGATTTTTCGGCATGCTGCTTGCTCCCGCCCATGCCTTCGGCGATTTCTTCATCGTTAATCAGGACTTTGACCGAGAACACTTTTTCGTGGTCCGGACCAAACTCGCCGGTTAGCAGATAAACCGGTGATTGAAACCCCTGCGCTTGCGCCCATTCCTGCAACAGGCTTTTGACGTCCTCTTCAGAATGGTTCGCCAGGATGGTATGAATTTCGGCTTCAATAAAGGGATAGATAAATTCCTTAACGGTCGCAATATCGGTGTTGAGATATATTGCAGCGATCAGGGCTTCAAAAGCATCGCACAGGATCGCGTTTCTCTCCCTGCCGCCCGCCTGATCCTCTCCATGCCCCAGCAACAAAACCGAGCCCAGGTTTATTTTTCGGGCAAATTCCGCTAATTGCTGTGTATGCACCAGCGCCGAGCGCAGTTTGGTGAGCACGCCCTCTTTTTTCTCTGGAAAATGGTTATACAGCCATTCAGCCACAACGTAACCAAGAATTGAATCGCCCAGAAACTCCAGACGTTCGTTATCTTCCAGCACTGAACGGTTTTCGTTCAGATATGAGCGGTGGGTAAGCGCGCGAGTCAAAAGAAAGTTGTCTTTAAACTGCCTTGGCAAGGCTTCATAAAACTTTACGGTTGCAAGGGGATCAAGCATTTTCTTCCTATTCTGATCTGCCTGATCGTTTGCTATCAATAGCTTTAGGCATTTTTAACCTTTGATAGCAAACGATCCACCAGGTCGTGTTTATTCTTGTTGCCTGAATTTTAACCCAGAACCGGAAAAAACCAAAACGATGGGTTCGGGGAGTTTTTCAATCAATCTTTTCAGCGCGGACCACACCATGGCGGAAGTAGGTTCAACATAGAAACCCATTTCCGCAAGCTCGTGGAAAGCCAGAAGTAGGTCGCGTTCTTCCACCGCCATCATCAGGTCCTCGTTTGGGCGCAATAAGCTCAGGATTTGTTCCCCGCGCACGGGCTTTTCAATCTGGGTTCCTTCCGCCAAAGAGGCTCCCTTGCAGCCCGTAAACACTTTGCGTTCCCAGCGGGCAGCTAGCGGAGCGCAGTTTGCCGGCTGTGCACCTATCATCAGTGGAACCTTGAGGTCAGGGTTTTGCCCGCAAAGCGCCCGGGTACCCAACAACAATCCAAGGAATAGACTTCCGTGTCCGACTGGGGCTATGACCGAACCGGGCATCTGCCCCAATTGCTCTGCCAATTCATAGGCGATCGTTGCTATCCCACCGATTCCCATCGGGAGCAAGGCATGGCTGGCGTATGGCAGCTTGCTCTCTGCCACACACGCGAGCGCAGCCTGGTGGGCGGCTTCCCGGGCTCCAGGAATGCGGACGACCTGCGCTCCGCTGGCTAACATCTGCTGCAGCTTCGGCCCGGACGCGGACTCTGGGACGAATATTTTGTTCTTTATCCCAAGCGCGGACGAATAAGCTGCCAGGGAAGCGCCGGCGTTCCCCGAAGAATCTTCCACGACCTCGCTGATACCTCTGGAGAGTATGAAGCTGGTAAGGACCGCTGTCCCTCTATCCTTGAAAGAACCTGTGGGATTTAGGTTCTCCAGCTTGAACGCCACCCGTTTACCTCTGATTTGCCGCTCAACTAATGGCGTACCGCCCTCGCCAAGGTAAACCTGCTTTGCATCCTCAGGCAGACCCAAAGAGCGTTTATAGCGCCAGACACCAGGCAGCCCCTGCTCGGACGATTCGACGCCTGTGTAGTCAATGCGGTCAATTCCAAAAACGCTGCCGCAGCGCGGGCACAAATGTGGCAGTCCATTATCTGGATATGGCAAAGCGCAGGTAGAACAGCTGAATTTCGTCACATGTTTAGTATCACTTATCTTTGAGGATTCATCAATAGCTTTCGCGCTTCAGCTATAATTGCGGTATGGCAAAAACTTGGCTAAGGCAAACAACACAGTATGAAATCGAGACAGACCTTTATTCCGGCCCACTCGATCTCCTGCTGGATTTAATTCAGAAGGCTGAACTGGACATCACAAAACTGGCTCTTGCACAGGTTACTGACCAGTTTCTGGCGTACATCGACGCGCACCGGGATCTTGAACCGGATTACATCTCCGAATTTCTGATTATCGCCGCAAAACTGGTCCAAATAAAATCAGAAGCTCTCCTGCCAAGGCCGCCTGCACGCGAAGATGACGAAGAGGACCCGGGTGAAGCCCTGGCTTACCAGCTTCAGATGTACAAGAAAGTCAAGGACACAGCGCATTGGTTGGGTCAAAGATTGGATAACAAACTGCGAGGTTACCTGCATGTTCCCCATTCCTACGACCTGCACACGCAAATCGACCTGACAGGTGTAGAGGTCTCGGATCTGATTGCCGCGCTTGAAGCCCTGCTGTTGGAGAAATCCGCGTTGGAACCGGAAGGCGTAATCAGTATTCCAAAGCTCACCCTCAAACGGAAAATTGAGGAAATCATCAATCGGCTGCGCGTTTTGCCTGACACATCTTTTCATCAGCTTCTGGGTGCGGACCGCACCCGTTTGAACATGATTGTCGTTTTCCTAGCAATCCTGGAGCTCACCAAGCAGGAACTTGTCATTGCGGAGCAGACTGACCTCTTTGCGGATATCCGCATTACTGCGCAGGAAGGCGCGCTTGATGCTGGTAAAAGCGAAATAACTTTCGAAGACGAAAACTAAACAAAGCTTTTACTACTCCAGAAAAGGCACCACGCCTGGTTTATAATTACATAAGAGGAATCCTATGAGCGAATCAGTGAATAAGCAGGACACAAATCAACCCGAACCAGAAAGCTTGCAGCCTAACAAGAGCAGCGCGTGGGTTATTGTCGGTATCGTATTGGTTGTTCTGGCAGTCACTGCCGGCATCGTTGTGCTCGCAGGCCAGAGCTCAGAAGTCACGACCAAAGTTCGCGACATTTTCATCATCCTGCTCGCGCTTGAAATGTTCGCGATTGGAACTGCCCTGATCATCTTGATTATTCAGGTCGCCGCGCTCACAAACTTGCTTCAAAATGAAGTCAAACCGATCCTCAACTCAACCACCGACACGGTCAACACGTTAAAAGGGACAGTAAAGTTTCTGAGCAATAACGTATCTGAACCAGTTATAAAGCTAAATCAAAGTCTGGCAAGCTTGAATAGGTTGCTGGAACTACTTAAGTTACGTAAATAACCATACCTAACAAAACAGGAGAATACCATGTCAGAGTCAAACAATTTCGGATCCTTTGTAATGGGGTTTGTTGTCGGCGCGCTTTCAGGTGCTATCGCATCGCTATTGATGGCTCCCCAAACCGGAGATGAAACCCGGCAGCTTATCAAGGATAAAGCAATCGAGCTGAAGGAAAAAGGCGGCGTCACTTTCGAAGAAACAAAGAAGAAAGCCGAAGAAGCTTACAAAGAAGCTCTTACCAAAGCCCAGGAGTTGGGCACTACGGCGGCAGAAAAAGTTTCCGAAACGGTAAAGAAGGCTAAGAAGACCGTTGAGGTCCCGTCAGTAGATGCGCCGGAAGCGCCGGCTGAGTAAGAAACTCGCACTCTTACGAAAGCAAACCTCGGCTGGTTTTGTCAGCGCAAAGAGATTTGCGCTGACAGGAATGCATTTTTGCAGTCCATTTTGCTTGACTTATGCCATTTGCCGTGATAAACTAGCTTTCGCTTTTGGGGGCGTGGTGTAGTGGTCAAACATGTGGCCCTGTCAAGGCCAAGACCGCGGGTTCAAATCCCGTCGCTCCCGCACCGTAGAGGTCATCCATCCGGATGACCTCTTTTTTTTAACTATTTCGAATCCCTTAGTCCAAAATCAGCCCATGTCAGTAAAATCCAATACCTGTCTCCTCACACATCAAGGATCAATATTCCTACCCTGATCTCGATTGATTGACTTTCCGGTAAAATTGTTTGTAAAACCAATACTACGCTGAGAGGTATGATGTTCACCACCGCGAAACCGAGTTTCCACCCGCTTGCCGATCCCCGCGCTTTGATCATATCCGGAAACATGCGCTTCACCGTCCTTAAAAGCCGGCTGATTCGCATTGAATACAGCCCGGACGGGCGTTTTGAGGACCGACCCAGTCAGGTTTTTTGGCACCGCGAACAGACCGTTCCAGAATTTTCTACCTGGCGATCTGACGAATGGCTGACCATCGATACAGAACACCTACAAATCCGCTACAAAATCGGCGAGGAGCTAAACTACCGCTACCTGCAGATAACCTTGAAGGAAAACGGGGTTACGTGGCATTACGGGGACCCCGACCACAACAATCTGGGAGGAACCGCCCGCACGCTTGACCGTGCCAACGGGAAAATTCCCTTGAGCCAAGGCCTGATCTCACGCTCAGGCTGGAGCGTCGTGGATGATACCCAGACTCTGGTTTTGGATGAATCCGGAGCTTTGACCAACAGACACGCGGATGAAGCCTATCGGGATATATACTTTTTTGGCTACGCGCAGGATTACCTCTCGGCTATCCGTGAATATCAACAAGTCGCTGGCAAACCCGGGCTCACCCCCCGCTGGGCGCTGGGTAATTGGTGGAGCCGCTATTGGGCTTATACTCAGCAGGAATTGACCGACCTCATGTTGGATTTCCAGCAGCACAAGATTCCGCTTTCGGTCTGCATTGTGGACATGGATTGGCACATTACAAAAACCGGCAACAGCTCTACCGGCTGGACCGGCTATACCTGGAACAAGCAGCTTTTTCCAGACCCAAGCTCCTTTTTGGATTTCCTACACCAGAACAATCTTAAAACCGCGCTGAACCTTCACCCCGCCGAGGGTGTGCACCCGCACGAAGCGCAGTACGAAGACATGGCGCGCGCGGTCGGCATTGACCCGGCCACAAAGGAACCAGTGCCATTCGACATTGCCTCCGACCAATTCTCGCGCGCTTATCTGGACATCCTGCATCATCCTTACGAGCAGCAGGGCGTCGACTTCTGGTGGATCGACTGGCAGCAGGGTTATAAGACCAAAAAAGAGGGCTTGGACCCACTCTACGCCCTGAACGAACTGCATTACTACGATCTGGGCAGAAACCCCGAAAAACGCCCGTTTATTTTCTCGCGTTGGCCAGGGCTGGGCGGTCACCGCTACCCGATAGGTTTTTCCGGTGATACCGTCGTCTCCTGGGAATCCCTACAGTTTCAACCGGAGTTCACCGCGACTGCCTCAAACGTTGCTTACGGCTGGTGGAGCCATGATATCGGCGGGCACTGCGACGGCATCGAGGAAGCGGAATTGTTCCTTCGCTGGGTGCAATACGGCGTGTTCAGCCCGATCCTGCGCATTCATTCCACCAACAATCCCTACATCGACCGCCGGCCGTGGACATTCGGCTCTGACACCTGTGAGACAATCCGGGATGCAATGCAGCTGCGCCACGCGTTGGTGCCCCTGATTTATTCCGCAAACGCGCGCTGCGCGGAAGAAGGCGAACCCCTGGTTCTGCCTCTTTACTATGAAGCCCCGAAAGAAATATCAGCCTACCGATGCCCGCAGGAATACCTTTTCTGCGGCCAACTACTGGCTGCGCCTTTCACACGCAAGACGAACCAAGAAACCCGTCTTGCGCGCCAGGTGGTCTGGCTGCCGGAAGGCAAGTGGTACAACTTCTTCACAGGCGAATACTATCAGGGCGCTTATTGGTATCCAATCTATGGAAGCAAGAAAGACATCCCGGTCTTTGCCAGAGCCGGCGCGATTATCCCACTGAATGCTGACGAGCCTAAGAATGGGGTTGCCCTGCCAAAGAACATGCGCCTGAAAGTCTTCCCCGGGTCAGACTCGCAGTTTGAGCTCTACGAAGATGATGGAGAAACGCAGGAATACTTATCCGG
>CAZPWL010000001.1:0-43474 GCA_964590535.1 uncultured Anaerolineaceae bacterium | reverse complement strand
GAATGGAGCCAGAGCGTGGAGGAAAAAGTTGCGTTCTTCCTTCAGGCTGCCCGGCTTCCAACAGCAGTTAAGTGGATGTTCAAGCAGCGTCTTCCCGAATTCCTTGCGCACCCGAACCATCTGCTTGAAATCTGGCAGTATTTTTCGCCTGCGCAGACACTCGCGTTGCTCGAATTGATCTTTGGGAAACAAAAAGACCCGATTTCATCGGATCCCGATACTGCGCTGACCAACGCCCTGAACGCCGCTCAAAAATGGATGGCGTCCACGGATTAATGCCTTAAGGAAGGTCGCCGCTATTCTCAGGCGGCTTGTCTTCCTCCGGAAAACGTTCGCCAAAATCTTTCCGGACTTCCTGGTACATGGACCTATCTGGAAAGACCGGATCGAGCTTTGCTTCATCCATGATTTTTCGCGGAAAATTGCGAATTTGGTCCGTGGTGTTGATGACGTCTCTGAACGCTTCTGATTTGTTCAGTTTTCGCACCCACGCGCCCAAATCCCGCGCTGTCTGTGAAATTTTGCCAGGTCCGAGAATCACAAAAGCAACCAGTAGGATTAGCAGTATCTCGGACCAACCAAGATTAAAGAACTCCATATCAGGCTACCAGCTTATTAGGGCTTTACTCTGCCCGGTTCGTTTTCTCATCTTCGGCGGGAGCATCCTTTTTTTCGTCAGCCTTCCCTCCGGACAGCCCTTCCTTAAAGGCACGGATGCCGGATCCCAATTCTCCGCCAATCTTGGATATGCGACCAACACCAAAAATTAGAATTGCTACGACCAAAATCAGAATTATTTCCGGTAAACCAATGGATCCAAACACTTTATTTCTCCTGTTCCTCTTCAGCGGCCGCCCGCTTCTTGCCAGCAAGCGCGGCCAAACCAATACTCAATAAATATAACGCAAAAAGCGGCAGCATGAAAATTGCCATGTTTACAGGGTCCGCAGTGGGCGTGATTACTGCTGCCAATACCGCAATCACCACAACCGCGACCCGCCAGCCTTTCACAAGCATACGCGCATTAACTATTCCAACCCTGGCGAGGACGAACACCAGCAAGGGCAGTTCAAAGCTTACGCCGATCCAAAAAATCAGGTTCGTGACAAAGCCAAAATACGACTTAATCCGAAAAAAGGTCTGCACTCCCAGGAATTGCGCGAAGAAACTGAGCGCGGATGGCAGCATTATCAAGTAAGCAAACGCTGCCCCTGCCGCAAAAAACAGCACTGCAAAGGGAACAGCTATGAGCACTCTGCCGCGCTCTTCCGTTTTTAGCCCCTTTGCCAGGTACCTGAACAGCTGGTAAAAAATCCAGGGGGATGCCAGAATAACCCCTGCCAACAAGGCGACGCGCATGTACACCGAGACAGTTTCTGTGACCTCAATCGCCTGCAGTTTGTCCAGCCCGCCAACGGGCTGAGCCAGGAAATCTATCAGCCTTCGCGTGAAAAACAGGCTGGCAATGATTGCAGCACCCAAGCCAATCAAAGCGCGCAGCAGCGCCGCTCTTAATTCTTCCAGGTGGGTTGGAATAGTCAGACCTTCTTCTTGTGCTTCCACGTTCAGAATTATACAGCGCTTACAACGTATATCCCTGCCAGGGCTGTACGCTTAGCAGATAGCTTGAAAACCAGATTTCACTCGAAAAGAGATTTGAACACCGCGACCACGGCGTCTGGCTGACCCGGCTTGGTGACCTCAATGCCAGGATAATGCTCCAGGAACCAGGGCAGCAAGCTGGACCGGAAAGTCACCAGCACCTTTTTTGCCGGTATCTCCGGCAGTAAAGGCAGGATATCCGCCCAACCTTGCCCAAGCTCGGTTTCCAATGGGCCGATTTCATCGATAATCCAGAGGTCCGCAGGTTGCAGGTCGAGTAGATGCTCACGCGCCCAGGCGATGCTTTCCAGATTCAGGTTCCACCTGCCAAAAACGTGGTTATCGCCGGGTTGTGCTAATCGCATCATAATTTTGGACTGCATGTTGGGGACACGGCGAACTTCAATGGCGGTTTTATCACCATTCTCAAACACAGCCGGGCAAAATACTCCCCGCGTGCTCCACCCCTGCCGAACAGCCTCGGAAAGCACGGCAGAAACCAGCTGTGTTTTTCCCTCCCCACTGTCTCCGCAAATTCCGCAAATAGGATTCATTGTGGGTTTTCCCTGCCTGCCGCAATCTGCAATTCATAAGCAGTCTGCAGTAATAACGCGCTTGCGCTTGCGAGCACGTTTTCGTCGATATCAAAGCGCGGGTGATGGTGCGGATAAGCGTTTTGGTCCGCAGCGCCACCTGAACCCACAAAAATGAACACCCCCGGGATCTGCTCCAGAAAAAAAGCCATATCCTCGGAGCCCATCGTGCGGTAGTCAGTCAACAATCGGGCTTCCGGTAGAATTTTTTGCAATGCGCTGCGGGCGTTACTTGCGACTAAAACATCATTGACCAGCGGAGGCGTGCTCGCAGTCAGTTTTATTTCAGCCGCGCAGCCAGCCGCGCCAGCCGTATCCACTACAATCCGGGTCAAGCGCTCGCAAAGCAGAGACCACATATCCTGGCTGAAGAAGCGGATAGTCCCCTGCAGTTCAGCCTCTTCGGGAATGATGTTGCTTGCTGTTCCGGCATGAAACATCGTAACGCCGACCACCGCGGATTCCAATGGGTTCACGTTTTGCGCCGCAATGGATTGCAGGGAAGTGACAATTCGCGCTCCTGCGGCAATGGGGTCGACTGCCTGATGTGGGAGGGCGGCGTGGCCGCCTTTCCCCGTAATCCTGACTTCAAACATGCCGCTGCCCGCCATTAAGTCGCCGGTTTTAATCACGAAGCTGCCGCTCGGAAGACTATTCCAGACGTGAACCCCGAGCGCGTAATCCGGCTTCTGGCTGCTGAACAAACCGTCCTTTAGCATTGCCAGCGCACCTTGCCCGGTTTCCTCGGCAGGTTGAAATACCAGCAAAAAAGACGCGTTAAATTCCTCACGATAGCGGGTGAGCAAACGCGCCGTAGTTATTCCAATCGCGGTGTGCGCGTCGTGTCCACAGGCATGCATCACTCCCTGGTTCCGGGAGGCGTACTCTGCCCCACTCTCTTCCTGTATGGGGAGGGCGTCCATATCAAAACGCATCATGATGAGCGGCGCGTTCTCCTTCCCGCGCAGCAATCCGGTCACGCCCGTCCCCCCGACCCCTCGAGCGACCTCAAAGCCAAGCCTGGACAGCTCTTCAGCCGCAAGCCGCGATGTTTGAACCTCAGCAAAGGCTAATTCGGGAGATTGGTGCAACTTCCGCCGCAACGCCACGGTTTCGGGAAGAAGTTTTTGAGCTTCAGCTAAGAAATCCATACTCACTTCCTGAAAATAATTCTGCGGAAACGCTCCAAATAGCAGTCTTGGGATCCGGAATTTTCAAGCCGGCGTTCCTCTAAATGCGCTAGGAATTCATCAGGGTCTCCAACCTGGCTGCGGTGCTTCAGCAAGGCCTGGGCGCGCTGCTGCCAGAATTCGCTCACGTCCAGCACCACGTTCGGTTGTGCCGGCAAACTGAGCCACAACTCTGAGACTTTTGTGGCGGGGTAACCTTCCTCCAGCAATTCAGGAAAAAAGCTTGGATTGCTGACCGCTGGGAAAATCGCATCCACCACAAGCTGACCGGCAGCCCGATGGTCGGGATGGTTCAGGTATGTATCCCCGATAAAGTAATTCTGCGGGTCGCAGGAGACCACAATATCCGGCTTTGCGCTGCGTATTAATCGCGTGACCTCGCGCCGTATTTCCAGACTGGGAAACAGGTAACCATCCTGATAATCAAAGAACGTGACCTCATGCACCCCCAGGACTGCAGCGGCTTCACTTTGTTCTATCACCCGTATTCTGGCAAGTCTGTCGCTGTCCGGGAAATCCGGGCTAATACCGCGTTCCCCCTTGGTCAGCAGCCCGTACTTGACGATGCAGCCAGCCGCGGTCCAACGCGCAATAGTCCCGCCCAAAAAGAACTCCGGATCATCCGGATGTGCAAGGACCACAAGGATTGTCGTGCCTGCCGGCCAATTATCAGCCTGCTCCACCCTTATCTCCGCCTTTTCTTTCTGTGAGGAAAGTTTTGTGTTGTTTGCTCCGCGGTTTTTACGCTTGTGCTTGTCCCTTGCTGGGGTTTCGGGGTTCCCTTTTGCTGAGGGGCTTTACCTGCATTTTCCGGGTTTTGACGGAATCCCTGCTGGTTGTCGCGGCGAGGCCCCCCGCGGTCCTTTCCGCTGCGCCTGTTCCCGGATTCGCGGGTTGGTCTGCCGCTGCTTTCCGGCTTGGGTTCTCTTCCATAGGCAAGCATCTCAACGTCGCCTTTGGTTTCACTAATAGTCGGAAGGCTTTCTTCCGGTAAACTCTCCTTTTCGGCCAGCTTTCCTGTCTGCAGTTCTTCCAATGTGAACTGACGCGGCCCATCTTCAGGGAATTCCACAATTACCGCTTGTCTGAGGGGAAGCACTTGAATTACTTTGCCTTCACCCAGCGGCGTTTGCACCATCTTTTTACGCTTCGGCAGGTTCTTACGCGCTTCTTCATAGTTTTCGTACTCGTAATTCAGACAACAGCGAAGCCGCCCGCACATACCGGTAATTTCGGTCGGCGTCAACGAGATATCCTGCGATTTTGCCATCTTGATAGAAATTGAACTGAACTCCGTCAGGAACTTGGAGCAGCAGCGTTTTTCAATGCCGCAAGCGCCCAAACCCGAAATCGCTTTGGCCATATCCCGCGGACCAACCTGTCGGACTTCCAGACGCACATCCCGAAATGAGTGGGAGATTTCTCTCAGGAATGTGCGAATATCAAATCCTGTTTCAGGCTCATAATTGAGAAAAAAAGTCAGCCGGTTTCCATCAAAAGAGTATTCCGCAGCAAAAGCTTTCACGGCGGAGTAACGCGGATCTTTCAAATATTCCTTGGCTTTATCCAGCGCAAGTTCCTCTTTTTCCGTGTTTTTTTCTTTTACCAGGAGATCCTGTTCCGTGGCTACCCTTTCAATGGGCTGAATTTCCTCGGCCTGGTGAGGGTTTTGAACGGAAGTGACCAGTACCTTTCCAAGCTGCCTGCCCCGCGCGGTGTTCACCAGCACAAAGGTCCCTTCCTGGACGTTGATCCCTTCAGGTAAAGAAAAATGGTAGGTTTTCCCAACGGGAGAAAACTGTACGCCAATAATCGACTGTTCCGACATAATCCGTCACTATCTCACTTTGCAGAATGGGCTTGCTTGCTGGTTTCGGCGGCGATATTTCGGGCGATAGAGCGGAACGCTTCAGACGCAGGGTTAAGCGGACTAGCCACAACAGCTGGTGTTCCGCGGTCGCCATCCGCGCCTACTTCCGGTTCAAGCGGAATGCTTCCCAGCAGTGGAACGCCAGTAAGGTCTTCCAGCCGCTTGCCGCCGCCTTCCCCAAAGACGGGCATCTGGGTGCCGTCCGGGAGCCTCAGGAAAGCCATATTCTCAATGATTCCGAGCACCGGAATTTCGAGTTTATCAAACATGGAAACCGCGCGGAAAGCGTCGTCGATAGAAACCGCCTGAGGAGTAGTGACAACCACAGCTCCACTAATAGGCAGAGTCTGGGAGAGTGAAAGCTGAACGTCTCCTGTGCCAGGCGGAAGATCTACCACCAGGTAATCCAGGCAGCCCCAATCAAAATCGGTCAGGAACTGCTGTATAGCTGAGTGCAACATGGGTCCGCGCCAAATCAGTGGCTGGCCATCCGCGACAAAGAAGCCAATCGATACCACCTGCACACCGTACGCTGTCAGCGGCTTTACCTTTTCCCCTTCTTTGGCTTGGGGTGTTCCGCTGATTCCGAGCATCCGGGGAATATTCGGTCCGTAGATATCGGCATCCAATAAGCCAACCGAAGCACCATCCTGCGCCAAGCTGATCGCCAGGTTTGCGGCGACAGTACTTTTTCCAACGCCGCCCTTGCCGGAACCAACCGCGATCACATGCTTAAACTGGTTATTCGAAATCTCAACTTGCTTGGCATTCTGTACGCGGGATGTTGTCAGAATCTTTACATCCTGCGCGCCAGTCATCACCTGGACAGCCCGGCGGGCGTCGCGTTCCAGCTGCGCGCGCAGCGGGCAGGCGGGCGTGGTCAACACCAGTGTAAAACTGACTGTGCTATCAGTGATTTCTACATCTTCGATCATTCCAAGGCTGACAAGATCTTTCTGTAGATCGGGATCTATCACCACGGATAAAGCGCTTAATACCTGATCTTTTGTAATCAAAGTGTTCTCCTCTATTTTTTTCTTAGTTTACTTCAAATTCCAGCGTTCCTGCAAAAGCGTAAGACCTTACTCGACTGTGACGGATTTCGCCAGGTTGCGAGGTTGGTCCACATCCAATCCAAGCTGGGTGGCAATATGGTACGCAAATAACTGCAGCGGGATGGAAGTCAGGATTGGACTTAAGAGCCATGGCGCCTCGGGTACCCACAGGACTTCATCCACCAGGTCAGGTATAAGCGCGTCGCCTTCCGTGGCAACAGCAATGACCTGGCCGCCACGGGCTTTTGCCTGCTCGATCTGGCTGATCATCTTTTCGTACCAGGCATCCTTAGGCGCAAGGACCAAAACAGGCAGGTCCTTATCCACCAGAGCGATGGGTCCATGCTTCATTTCGCCGGCAGGATACCCTTCCGCATGGATATACGAAATCTCCTTTAATTTCAGGGCGCCTTCATAAGCGATAGGCATGTTGATGCCGCGGCCTAAATACAACACGCTGCGCATATTTTTATAACGCGCTGCTGCTTTTTCCACTTCGGCTTCATGTTCCAATGTCTTGCCTGCCAGCGTCGGTACCTTGAGCAAATCGCGAATAAGTTTGGTACGCTCCTCAGCATTGATGCTCCCGCGCAAATCAGCCAGGTAAACAGCCAGCATATACAGGTCCACCAGCGGGGCGGTGAACGCCTTGGTGGATGCTACGCCAATCTCGGGTCCTACCTGCATGGCAATTGCGCCGTCCGCGCTGCGCATGGCCTGCGAGCCAATGGCGTTAACGATGCTCCATAGCTTGGCGCCTTTCCGTCTGCCCTCTTCCATGGCTGCCAGCGTGTCCGCGGTCTCGCCAGACTGGCTGATGGCCAGCACAACGGTATCCCGCTCCACAATCGGGTCGATATACCTGAATTCTGAGGCAACCATCACCTCTACCGGGATGCGGGTGAGGCGCTCGATCAGGATCTTTCCAACCATGCCGGCATGCAGCGCTGTCCCGCAAGCGGTAATAAAAATGCGTTTAATATTTTTCGCGTCAGCGCTGGTCAGGTTCAAATCAGGCAGGGTAATGCGGTAATCATCAAAATCGATGCGTCCGATCATGGTATCGGAGAGGGAACGCACCTGCTCATGAATTTCCTTCTGCATGAAATGACGGTAGCTGCCTTTCTCGGCGGATATCGGATCCCAGGGAATGTGGTGAATTTGCGGCTGAACTTTCGCTCCATCCAGGGTTTGAACAACCAGGCTGCCGCGCCTGATGATTGCCATCTGGCCGCTCTCAAGAAAAGTGATTTCCCGGGTGTGTTCAACAATCGCAGGCAGGTCGCTGGCAATAAACATCTCATTGCTCCCCTTGCCTATGGCAACTCCGCCGGCATTCCCCAGGCGCGCTGCCACAAGCCGGTCAGGTTCGCGGGAAGCCATGACGACAATACCGTGCGCCCCCTTCACGCGTTTCATCGTCAGCTCCACTGCTTTGGCAAGGTCCTGCGTGACTGCGTAATAGCGTTCGATCAGATAAACGATCGTTTCGGTATCGGTTTCAGAATGAAACACCGCTCCCTCAGCCAGCAGTTCGTCGCGCAAGCTGAGATAATTTTCCACGATCCCGTTATGCACGATGACAATTTCACCGTTTGAGCTCAGGTGGGGATGGGCGTTTTGCTGGTTTGGTGCGCCGTGTGTTGCCCAGCGGGTATGCCCAATGCCAACCGTGCCCTCAACAGGCTTTTCAGCAATCAGCGCTTCGAGCCGCGCAATCTTGCCAGCGTCCCGCCGCACTTCAATTTTTCCATTTTGCAGCACGGCTACGCCCGCGGAATCATACCCGCGGTATTCGAGTTTCTTCAAGCCGTTGACGATAATCGGCGTGGCATTCTGCCCTCCGATATAAGCCACAATTCCGCACATACTTAGTACTCCTTCCAGTATCGGAGACGCTCAAGCGCAAGGCTTGAGTGTCCATGCATTGTTCCAGACACAGGAAATCGGATGAGAACTCATCCGGGGGGCATCCGCCGATCTTTCGATTTTCCCAATGAAAATTGGTTAACCTTTCCTCGCGGAAAGGAACCCCCGACCTCGTCACCTGGCAATTGCCAGGCCTGGCGCTAGTTTCCAGTGCTGCGTGGATTATACATTAAAAAGAATCATAAGGTTTTGCAAAGAATTTGCGCCACAGCCGGTCGTAGTCCTCAGGCGTATCGATATCCAGCGCCATGTCGTCATCCAGCCATGGCAGCTGCACGGTCGGGAATTCCCCCAAAACTGCTCTACCGCCCTGGTCGCCCTGCAGTTCCATCAGGCGCGGAAAAGCCCTTTGTGGAAAGAAAACCGGGTTTGCCCGGCGATCACCGATGATTGGAAGGATGACCGCATTCTTCTGCCATGCCAGCTCCTTGACCGCGATAACGAGTTGAACGGAGAGCTGCGGCTGGTCTGCCAACAAGAATACCGCTCCAAAACTTTCCTCGGGTAAACAGGCAATCCCGGCTTTCAGCGATGTGCTCTGTCCCTTCTCCCAATCCGGATTACGCGCCACCAAAGCGCGACCAAACTGCGTGCGTGCCTGGATTTCCACAAAGCTTTCGCCCAGCACAACCACAAGCGGGTCAAGCCCAGCAATCTCTGCTGTCCGGATGCAGGCTTCCAGGCAATTGCCGTGCCCCCAGGCGCGCAACTGTTTTGGCGAGCCAAAGCGGCTGGAGCCACCAGCCGCCAGGATAATCCCGGCAATCGCGGGTAATCCGGTGACTCTATCCAGCAATTCAGCCACAGCTTCTAGATTTTCCCCAATCCGCGGAGAATCACTTCCGCAGTGAGGGGAAAACGATTTAAAAGTACGCCTGTAGCCTGATAAACTGCGCCGACGACCGCGGGTACAAAGGGCAGATATGGCATTTCACCCATTCCGCGCGCGCCGTACGGACCAATTGGATCTGGAATTTCCAGGATGATGCTTTGCACCTGGTCAGGAATATCGACTGCGGTAGGAATCATGTAAGTTGATAGTTCTTTGGTGCGCGTAATGCCGTCTTTGCTTATAAAATTTTCCATCAGCGCGTACCCGGCCGCCTGGACCACCGCGCCCTCTATTTGCCCTTCCACCAGCGCTGGGTTGATCGCCTTCCCGACATCATCCGCGCAGATAACCTTGCGAAGCCGCACCTCGCCTGTGATGGTATTCACGTCAGCCAGCACAGCTTCCGCGACGTAACCATACGCGAAGTTCGGATAACAGTGTCCGTCTTTTTTGTCCAGCGCGCTTGTTTTGGGGGCAAGGTAAGTAAATTCACCTACAGCAGGCCGTTCTCCAGCCTCCCAGCGTTCCCGGGCAGCTCTCACTGCTCCGAGGATAGAATTTCCAGCCATAAAAGTCATCCGGGATGCGGACACGCTGCCAGCGTTCCCGGACGTAGCCGTATCGGACAGGCAAAGCTCAATCTTTTCGATAGGCAGCCCCAAAGCTTCTGCCGTAAACTGGGCAAAGACTGTGTGCGCGCCCTGACCAACCTCAGCGCCGGCGTGGAAAAGCCGGGCTTTTTCCACCTCGGTTTCTCCGAACAGCACAACTTTCGCAGCGCAGTTCTCCTGATACCCAAATGAAAAGCCAATGTTTTTATACCCACAGGCAAAACCGAGCCCGCGCCTCACAGCGGGATCCGGGCTAGGTCCTACAGCTGGTCGTTGCCAGCCGCCGGGTCCTTCCTGCCAACCAGCCTCCAACGCGCATGCCCGGACGACTTCGCGGATGCTCACACCCTTGGGGATGGCTTGCCCCATAGACTGTATTGAGCCCTCCTTGAACAGATTCCGCATGCGGAATTCCACCGGGTCCATCCCCAGCGCTTCAGCCAACGCATCCACCTGCATTTCAGCCATAAATGCTGCCTGGGGACCGCCAAATCCGCGGAATGCCCCGGCGGGGATGTTATTGGTATAAACGGAGTACGCGTCG
Organism: uncultured Anaerolineaceae bacterium; assembly: GCA_964590535.1. Taxonomy (GTDB): domain Bacteria; phylum Chloroflexota; class Anaerolineae; order Anaerolineales; family Anaerolineaceae; genus Mesolinea. Next base: position 33,248 of record CAZPWL010000001.1, on the reverse strand, counting down.
GTACTCACGTTCGGAATACCATACGGGCCGCTGGCCAGCAAGGTGCTGTTTCCCAACACTTTTGGCGAAGTATACACGTACGCACCGCCGTCAGAGACCATCACGCACTGTGCAGCCAAAATTCTCCCATCGGCATCCGCGCCCCACTTGGCTCGCAAAACGTAATAGTGGCGTTTGTGATGTCCGATGATCGATTCTTCCCGGCTCCATACAATCCGGACCGGCCGGTCAATACCTGCCGCGTGCAGCTTTTGGGCTGCCAACGCCAGAATGACCTGCACGGACATATCCTCTCGTCCGCCAAAAGCGCCGCCAATCGCTGGATAGATAACCCGCACCTTTTCCAGGGGAAGCTTCAATGCATGCGCGATTTGTTCCTGGTCTTCATGCGTCCACTGCCCGGCTACAATGACCGTAACCACGCCGTCTTTATCCACATAAGCTGCGCCAGCCTCAGGCTGCAAGAAGGCATGCTCCTGGACAGGCGTGTGGTATTCGCGCTCGCAAATCACCGCGCAGCGCGAAAAAGCAGACTCCACATCGCCCAGACGCACAATATTGTGATGAAAAATATTGGTTTCAAACTCCGGATGAACCAGGACCGCGTCCTACCGCATCGCCTCTTCGACGTCCGTCACAACCGGTAAATCCTCGTAGTCCACCCGAATTGCTTTGAGCGCTTGAACAGCGGCGGTTTCATTTTCAGCGATGACCAGTGCAACCTGGTCGCCTTCAAAGCGCACATGGTCCGCATAAGGCTTGGAGGAACCCGGACCGCACAGAACCGGCTGGTCCATCACGCCCAAACCATATTCGTTATTGGGCACGTCCTTCGCGGTCAGAATCATGACTACGCCAGGCACAGCCAGAGCTTCCTCCAAGTGAATGGCATGCACAATGGCATGCGCGTGGTGAGCAAAAAGCACTTTCATCGTGAGCTGGTTCGCGAAATGGAAATCTCCTGGATAACGCGCTTTTCCTGTCACCTTTGCTAGCGCGTCCACGCGCGGAAGCGAAGCTCCGACAGTCTGGTAAACAGGCTTGCGGCTGTGTTCGCCAGGGTTTTCCTGCAAAAAAGAATTCTGCTCCATCGCTAAGCCTCCATCTTCCGGCTGGCGGATTCAATTGCCTCGATGATTTTATAATAGCCGGTGCAGCGGCACAGATTCCCAGAAATGCCGCGTTGAATGCTTTCGCGGTCTGGAAGCGGCATTTCTTCCAGCAGCTTCACCGCTGACATCACGAATCCGGGCGTGCAGTAACCGCACTGTACCGCAGCGTGGTCGATAAATGCCTGTTGAACCGGATGGAGTTCTGTTCCATCGGAAATTCCTTCAATCGTCGTGATCACTGCGTTGTGCGCGCGCGCTGCGGGTATCAGGCAGCTTACGACAGCTTTCCCATCCAAATAAACCGTGCAAGCCCCGCATTCGCCTTCCTCGCAGCCGGTCTTGGTGCCTGTGAGTCCTACGCGGTCCCGGATGAGGGACATCAGCGTTTGGTCTGTGTAATCCGGAATGAAGTATTCCTGACCGTTAATAATGGTATGAATGACTGCTCCGTTCCAATCCTCCGCCGGGTGCGCCGCGAAGCCATGCCGGCTGTCCAGGGTGGGCACGCGGGCGGGAACCGATGCGGCTGCGCTCCCATCCAGGATTTCGGTCAGAGCGCGTTCCACCAACACCTTTAGCATGTAGTTGCGGTATTTGTCCGAAGCACGGATATCGCTGATAGGTGCCGCGTCCGCCTCCGCCAGTTCGGAAGCCCGCGCAATGACGCCAGGGTCCAGCGTTTTGCCCCGCAGGAATTCCTCAGCGCTTCTGGCGTGAATGACCATCGGAGCAAGCGACCCAAGCGTGAGTGCTGCGGTCTCGATCTTTCCCGCGGCCATAGTCAGTACCGCGCAGCAATTCAAGACCGAGATTGCCTGCGCCCGACGCAGCGCGTCTTTCTTGAAGTTCCCGGTCTGGTTTTCTTTCAACCCCGCAAACTGAATTTCAGACACAAATTCGTCCGCTTGCAGAACGGTTTTCCTTAGTCCTGTATAAAATTCCTTCAGCGGGACAATTCGCTTGCCTTTCGCTGAAAGGATCACAAGCGCAGCATCCAGCGCCAGAAGCGGCGTGATAGTATCGTTGGCAGGAGAGGCGGTAATCAGGTTGCCTGCTACGGTGCCGCGGTTGCGCAGTTGTGGGCTCGCAACCCTGGCGCAAGCCTGCAGCAGCGGAAAGCCGTACTCCCGGATCAGCGCAGAGCGCAGAATATCGTTGTGCGTTACCAACGCGCCAATATGGATCTTGCCTTCTCCATCCCGGGTAATCTGGTCCAGGCCGTGAATGCGCGAAATATCCAGTATGGTGTCAAGGTCCTGCCATTTGCCATTGCGGATTTCCACCATCAGGTCCGTTCCACCAGCGATAATCTTTCTTTTCGCATCAGGAGCAGCCAGAATCTCCAATAGTTCTTCGACAGTCTCAACAATGTGGTATCGCTTCCACATACTCGCTCCTTTTACTCTTTCTTCTGTCCAGAAGCAGCGTTCCTTATGCTGATAATTTCAGCCAGGATGCTTACCGCAATTTCTTCCGGGGTTTCGGCATGGATATTCAAGCCGACAGGGGATTTCATGCGTTGGAAATCCACATCTCTAATCCCTTTTTCCAACAAGCCCGCGCGGGTGGCTTCCCAACGTCTCCGCGAGCCAATCACGCCAATGTAAGCTGGCTCTGCAGCCAGAAGCGCAGGCAAACCTGCCACGTCCAGCTCGCTGCCCCGACTGACATCAACAACATAAGTCTGGCTGTCAATCTCGAGCCTCTGCGGAATTTCTTCCATCGCCGCGGGCAGCAAAAGGTCAGCTTCGGGGAATGCCTCGGCAGTACACAGCTCAGCGCGGTCGTCCGAAACAATCACCATGAAGTTCAAAAAATTCCCGAGGCGCGCGACGGCTTTTCCAACATGTCCCGCGCCGATAATTAAGAGCTTTGGCCGGGCTAAAAACGGTTCAACGTAAACTTGCATTTCCCCTCCGCAGATCCCCAGGGCGTTTTCTTTCTGGGCGTTCAACGAATAGTGCACTAATGTGGGCTTTTGGGTGCGGAAGGCTTCCAGTGCAGCTTGTTTGGCAGCAGCTTCCACGCCGCCACCCCCCACAGTCCCCAGCGTGCTGCCGTCCGGCAAAACGAGCATTTTGCTGCCGGCATGCCGCGGTACACCGCCTTGCGCGTCCACCACAACGCATAAGCAAACCGCCTTCTGGCTCTGGTTATATTCTGCCAGTTTCTGCAGAATTAGATCCATCAGACCTCCAACAGTGAAAGCACAATCGGAAGCAGCTGCTTCTTGCGCGAGACAACACCTTCGGCAAAGCGCGTCCCATCCGGGAGCGGGCGGTACGGCAGTTCATCCAATGCCGGCGGCGCGTCCACAAATATCAGCCGGCTGGAGCCTTCCACTACATCGGTTACCATCAGTCCGGCAAAATCCAGCCCCTGACTGTTCTGCAAATTCTTAAGGGCTGCCTGCAGCTTCGGTATGTAGTCTCCAACCTCATAAATATCAGAGGTTTCAGCCTGGGCGATCGCAAACTTGTACCCTGCGGTTTCGTACACTTTCATATCTGTCTTTACGACATCATCCGGCGCTTGCGTGGCAAGGCCGGCTCCAGCCTGGACGATTTTTTCTCCGTAGGACTTAATCGTTTCCGATTCCAGCTTTGAACCCGGCACAAATGCCCAACGCGCCAGTCGGTCGGCGGCAGCCCGATCCCTTTCGGTTGTTGTAGGAGAGCTGAGTATTAGCGTATCCGAAAGCAGACCAGCCAGCAGCAGCCCTGCAATAGCGGGCGGAGCGCTCAGTCCAGCATCTTCAGTCTGTTCGGAAACAAGCGTTGATGTGCTGCCAACCGTATCCACGGTAAACTTGATCGGTTGATGCGTGGATTGGTTTCCTAACCGGTGGTGGTCCAGGATTTCCAGCAGTTCCGCTTCTTCCAGCGAGGCAATGGACTGCTGGGGTTCGTTATGATCCACCAGGACGACCTTGATGCGCGGTGGATTTAGCAGGTCCCTTTGCCGCACCACACCCAAATACCGTCTATGGTCATCCAATACCCAATACTCATCCGCCTCCATACGCAGCAGTCGGTTGATAACGTCTTTGATGCGCGTGCTGCTCTGAAATTTCGGGATGTCCGTCTGCGCGGCTTCCCGGCAGGGAATATCCAACAGTTCAGCGATGGTCATTTCCCGGTACTTTGGATGCGGTCCAACAATTTTCCGTAAAAAATCGAACAGACTTTTTCCGGTTACCAAACCAAAAGGCGTTCCATCAGCATTCACAACTGGTGCTATCCCACCGGTGCGTGTCAGGATCGTCCAGGCTTCCAGCAAGGATTTATTCGGACTGACAACGTCCAGGCGGCGCATAACGGACTCAAACCGAGGAGATGCGTCCGTTACCAGAAGCGGAGGGTCAAGCTCCAGCAGCTTCAGCACAAACGAGGTTTGCCGATTTATGGCGCCAGCGCGTGCCGCTACGCTAAGAACCCCGTCCCGTTCGCTCAGAAGCCAGGCATATCCGACCGCGGAAGCGATAGAATCGGTGTCAGGATTAATATGTCCGGTCACATAAACGCGGTCGAGATATTTTTGTGAATTCCCAAAAGTTTGCATCATTCGACAAAGCCTCTAAACTTTGAGTGTACGCGCTCGCCAGACTTTTTCCGGCGTGATAGGGTTCTCGAGGATGTCCGCGCCGCAAGCGTCCACGACGGCGTTCCCCACAGCTGGAGCCACGCCGTCCATCGGGATTTCAGCGACAGCTTTTGCGCCGAACGGGTGCGTCTTCTCATATGTTTCAATGAAAATCGTCTGCATCCTTGGCATTTCATCCGCCCGGAATATATGGTAATCAACCAGGTCTGTTTCCCGTGGGCAGCCGCGCTCGTCGTAGACCATTTCCTCGCACACACCGTAACCCAAGGCCTGTGCCATGCCGCCTTCAATTTGTCCGGATGCTGCAGCGGGATTGATGATCACTCCGCCATCTACCGCCATGACCAGATCTTCAACGGTCACTTGCCCGGTCTGTAGATCGACCAAAATTGTGGCAAACTGCGCCGCGAACGGCGGCGGCGAACTTGGTGAAACATGAGAAGCCACCGCCATAATTTGTTCCTGGTTTTCATGATGCAAGCTGTTCAAAGCGATCTCGGCCAGGCTGTAATGCTTACCGCCTGGTTCCTGAGCTTTGCCACCCTCAAGAATGATCAATTCCGGCGCAACCTTCGTCCCAGCTTCCGCAAACATCGCGCTTGCCCGGGCTCTGATCTTTTCAGCCACCAGTTGGGCAGCCTTAATGACTGCCGTACCGGAGATGTAGGTCGTGGAGGAGGCATAAGCGCCCTTATCAAATGGGGTAAAGTCGGTGTCGGAGGAGTATACAATGATGTCATCCGCGTTCACACCCAGCACTTCCGCCGCCATCTGCGCCAGGACAGTATCAGAGCCGGTGCCCAGATCGGTCGCTCCCACCAACAGGTTGAAGGAGCCATCGTCGTTAAGTTTTATACTGGCCCCGCCCATATCCAGATATGGAATGGCTGTGCCCTGCATCACCAGGGCAGCACCAATCCCCCTGCGCAGGTGTGGTTTGCCAGGAATTTCGTGCCATGTGGGGTTTCCATACTTCTCGTGCCAGCCGATTGCCTTTGCCCCTTCCCGAACGCACGCTTCAAGCCCGACTGTGTGGATTATTTCAGGTCGGGGTTCGCGTCCTTCGTTCCAGGAGGTGCTGAATGGCTGGAATTCACCCGAGCGCAGCGCGTTCTTCAGACGAAACTCCAGCGGGTCCAGACCCAGCTCCCGGGCAATTGTCTCCATGTGGCGGTCAACCGGCCAGTAGCCCTGAGGAACGCCGTAACCACGGTAGGCGCCCGAGGGAGGGGTATTCGTGTACACGATGTCTGCATAAAAACGAATATTCGGGGACTTACGGTACTCTCCATCCCCAACGTACAGCGCCATGGATTTTTGCCCGGTGTTGCCTGTAACCGTTAACGCGTGGCAGCCGTAAGCCCCGGTGTCGCTAAGCGCAATCATCTCATTGGCGGTCATGGTGCCGTCCAGCTTCACACCGGTGCGCATTTTGATGCGCATCGGGTGCCGGGACCTTGAGGCGATAAACTCTTCCTCGCGGGACATCTCGTAAATTACTGGCTTGCCCGTGGCAATCGTCAGGTGCGCGGCTACATCTTCCACCAATACTTCCTGTTTGTTCCCAAAACCACCGCCGATGCGGGGCTTGATGACCCTGATTCGTTTGACAGGCAGCTTGAGGAGCGGTGCCAGCATGCGGCGCGCGTGGAAGGGAACCTGCGTGCTGGTCACAATGACCATACGATTGTCCGGATCCCAATAGGAGAGCGCGACATGTGGTTCGATATGCGCCTGCTGCACCTTGGGAACCACGTATTCCCGTTCAAATACCCGGTCCGCCTCGCCGAAGCCCTTCTCTACGTCGCCAATATCGATGCGGATTTTAGCGGCAAGGTTGATAGCGGGATCGGAATCCGCAAAATTGATGTATTCGGGTTCGTCATGAATGATAGGCGCGCCGGATTTCTGCGCTTCGCGCGGGTCCAGCACCGGGGGCAGTTCTTCGTACTCTACTTCTAATAAAGCCAGAGCCTGGTCCGCGATTTCTGCGCTCTCGGCAGCCACAAAAGCCACCCGGTCGCCGACAAAGCGCACTTTATTGTCCAGGGAGAAGCTGTCCAACGGTCCCGGAATAGGGTCAGATTGGCCAGCGGTGGAATACACCACGCGCGGCAGGTCTTCCCAGGTCAGCACAGCCGCGACCCCTCTCAAGGCTTTCGCTTTTTCTGTGTTTATCCGCACAATACGGGCATGCGCCACAGGGCTGCGCAGCACGCGGGCAACGAGCGTGCCCGGGCGCACAAAATCCGCGGTAAAGGCAGGCTTCCCCTGCGCCAGTTTTTCAGCGTCCACTTTTATGGAGGATTTGCCGACGATTTGCATTGGCGGAATCGTGTCAACGGGCACAATTTTTGGATGATCGGACAAGGGCAAGGCATCCGCGCTATCTTTTTCCGCGCGCATCATTGCTGCCGCCTGTAAGACCGCTTCCACCGGTTTGACGTACGCCGTGCAGCGGCACAGAATGCCGGAAAGCGCGCCGCGAACCTCTGCTTCACTCGGATCAGGGTTGCGCTCCAACAGCGCTTTCGCCGCCAGGATCATGGCCGAGGAGCAGTAACCGCACTGAATGGAGCCGTTTTGAATAAAAGCTCTTTGCAGCGCGCTAAGGCCTTCAGTTTCCTTCCAGCCCTGATTAGCCGGGGTACCAAGTGATTCAATGGTAACAATAGTATGCCCCAGCGCCTGAACAGCCAGGAACATACAGCTGTTCACCGGTCTTCCATCCATCAGGACGGTGCAGGCGCCGCATTCACCGCGTTTACATCCACCGGACTTGACACCGAGGTAGCCTAAACGGCGCAAGACATCCAGCAGCTTCTCATCAAGCGCGGCTTCAACTGCAACCAGCTGTCCATTGATGTGGAGGTGCATGTTCATTTTTCCTCCTTTTTGAGGGCGTTGACTTCAAGCCGCTGCAGGCAGCGCGAAAGCAGCACCTGGCTCATTTCCTGCCGGTACTCCGCGCTTGCCCAGGCATCCCCGCTGGTTTCGTAGGCATTCCGAACCAAGGCAAACAGGGTTTCCGCCTTGGCATCCTGTTCGATAACCCGTGGAGCTTTCTCGTCGCCTCCACAAACTATGCGCAATGTCCCATCTTTTTTAAGGGCGACCGCCATGCAGATAATTGGACGGTCTTTCGGCGTTCGCGCGATGGATTCCCAGACAAAGCCCGCAGGAATATCAAAACGCATCCACAAGGGAAATTCGCGTTCATTCTCGGGTTGAACCCGAGGAAAATGTTCCAGCGAAACATGTCTTCCCGAAGGCACCATTTCCAGCTCAGGCGTGCACGCGAGCAGCGCAGTCAGGAATGGAGACCGCGCGTCAGCGCTCTGCAGGAAGTTCAGCAGGCTCAGGCTGCTGCGCGCGTTCGCGCCGGCTTCGAGCTCCAGTGGGTTGCGCAGCTCTTCCAGCCCGGTCTCAGCTTCCATGATTTGCTGGAGGCTCACTGCCGCACCGATTTGCAGGCCGTCCCCCTTCCGTTCAATACAGTCCGCGCCAAGATCCTGAATATCAATGAACACAGTCGCAGCCTCCAACCTGGAAGGCACATAAGCGCCCCCGGCCAGGATGCGCACGTGTCCGTGCGTTTCACGCAACAGCGTGATTAGTTTTTCAAGGTTTTTAGGCCTGTTGTAGCGGATTTCATCATTAATCATCAGGTGTCACCCTCCAACCAAATTGATCGGGATCCATTTCGTTAAGTTTTTCTTCAGGAATATCCACATAAGTTCCATTGGCTTCCACCAGAATATTACCAGCCTGGTCAAGCAGCTCACCGCGCGCAAAAGCCACGCGACCTTTTCTCCTGACCTTATAACCTTTGGCAATTAAGGCTGTGTTGACCGGCACCGGTTTCCGATAACGCACTGTCAACTCGCTGGTTAGCATAAACTGGTCGCCCTTATCTGAAAACGCCCTACCGCAAATCTCGTCTAGTACCGCTGCGGACACTCCTCCGTGCACGATACCGGGATAGCCCTGGTAATCGTCAGAAAAATTGATGTCCGCGACGGTATCGCCGTTCTCATCTACATAGAATTTCATCCCCAGGCTGATGGGATTTTCGCGCCCGCAAACAAAACAGCGGTCGGATGTCGCCTGTTTTTTCATCCATGCTCCGGAGCAAAAGTATCAATCAGCAGTTTCGCATTGCCGCCGACCGCGTACAGGATCGGGCAGGTACAGCCGTGGTCGATATATTCCTGGACCTTGGCTTTGGCTTCCGAAGGTGTGCCGCTGGCGGTGATGCGATGTATGAGGTCCTCCGGCACCAGGTGTTTGGCTTTCTGTATCTGTTCGTGCGTGGCAGGCCAGCCCAGAATTGCCTGGATTTTTTGCACAACTTCCAAGGAAACGCCAGAAGCTTTGGCGATGTGCGGCTGCTGAGCAAGATACTGGCACAGCAGTTCCCGCGTGGTATCAATCGCGCGGTCGTGGTCTTCATCTACAGAGCAAACCACCAGCTGTGGGCGGTCAAAGTCTTCCAGGCGTCGGCCGGCGTTCTTTAAGCCCACCATCAACTGCTCAATCGCGATGTCATTGTAGTCAACCGGGACGCAGTAGTTCATCACCACGCCGTCCGCGATTCTGCCAGCCATTTCCATCATTTTGTCGCCTGTCGCGCCGATGTAGATGGGGACATTGCGTGGTTCCCGCCTCCCGTGCACCACGTCGAGCTCGATCCCGTGGACATTCACGAATTCGCCCTCAAACGTAACGCGCTCCATATTGAGCAATCTGCGCATTACAGTCACAGTCTCTTCCATCGCCTTGAGCGGTTTGGCCCGGTTGATGCCAACGTTCTTCGCCAGCGGATCCCACCAGGCGCCGATCCCGCAGATTATTCGGTTGGGCGCCAGGTCGTCAAGCGTGAGGAAAGTGGAAGCCAGCAGGCCAATATTGCGAGTCCAGTTGTTGATGACCCCGGAACCTACTTTAATCCGCTCTGTCACAGCGGAATAGGCAGCCATCGGGACAATCGCATCCCGCACAAGCCGGCTCTCAGCCTGCCAGACTGCTTCAAAGCCTTTCGCTTCAGCATACCGGACAATGTCCAGGCCTTCTCGCAAGTCATGCGCGTCCTGTAAATATATAGCTACACGTTTTGTCATGGTTGGTCCCTTTCTGAACTTTTGTTTGCGTTGAGTATCATTTCAGGCTGTTTCTTAGGTAAGTAAGGTCTTCCGGTGTATCCAGGTCGTGCTGGATGTGCGAATTCAGGTAAATCACATGGTCTAATTTTCGTTCTTCCGCAAGCGCGCAGTGCAGCGCGCAAGAATTCTTCCCAAAAGCGGTAGGCAGCAAATCAGGGTTAGAAAGGTAAAGCGCATTTGTTCCCGTCATGTGATGATCAGGCACCACTAAAATCCCATTCGCTTCCGGGGCGAAATCCGCCAACAAGCATAAATCTTCAGCTGTGAGCATCGGCAAATCTGTAGGGATTACCAGCACAGAGCCCGTCCCGTTCTCCTGGATTACCGCGAGTGCCTGACGCAGCGCAGAATTTAGGTCCCCTGTGGGTTCTTCGCATAAGGCAAGAAAACCTTGCTCCGAAGCCCAATGCAGAGCTTCTTCATCCTCGCTGATGACCATAATTTGCATGAAAATCCCGCTTTCATTAACCGTAGAAAGCGTTCTCTGGAATAGTCTGCGGTTCACCGCTTCCAGTTCACTCGCTGAGAGAACTTCATGGAGTCGGGATTTTCCGAGGTTAAAACGTTTAACCGGAATAAGTGCCCATGTAATCACGGCGCTTTCCTTACGATGAGTTTTTGACCGAAGCGCAGCACTTCCGCCGCGAGTCTGGTTTTATCCTCATCGTTTTGCATGAGAGTCTGTGTACCAAGCAATATTATACGCTTGCCCTCATATTTTTGGAACAAATTCTGATCGAGTTTGTCGTAAACAAACCCATCCAGGAAATCTTTGTAATGCGAGAGCACGCTCAGGCTGCTCGGTTCGATGCCTAACTCAGCGAACATCTTCGCGGCAGGACCTTTGACCGTCTTGCCTTGAATAATGGGCGAAACAGCCAGCACAAGCTTTTCTTGCAGGATTCCAGGAATGCCAGGCAGCGCGATGATAGGATCAATACTGACCCATGGGTTGGAAGGGCAGAGTACGACCAAATCAGCCTCTTCAAGCGCGGCAAGCACGCCCGGCGCGGGTTGAATATCCTCAGGATGCGAGAAGATGAAGCCAGCAATGGCAGGCACGCACTTCTCGCGTACGAAATATTCCTGAAAGTCCAGCAAGTCCCCCCCGGCAGTCCGGACGCGTGTGCGGAAGCGTCCATCAGTCATCGGCAGAACCCAGCTGTTCACGCCCCAGCCTTCACAGAAGTGCCGCGTCACCGCGCTCAGGCTTTCGCCAGAATGCAGCAACCGCGTGCGTTCCAGGTGCAGCGCCAGGTCTTTATCCCCAAGCTGAAACCAGGATGGCGCGCCCAGTTCCTCCAGCGCTTTATAACTGTTCCAGGTTTCTTCAGCCCGACCCCAACCTTTGACCGGGTCCGCCAAACCAGCCAGCGCGTAACAAACTGAGTCCAGGTCCGGGCTAATAATCAGGCCGTAATGTTCAAAATCATCCCCAGTGTTGACGACAATTGTCAGATGACCGGGTAGAAGCACCTGGTCCAATCCGCGGGCAAGCTTTGCTCCGCCCACACCGCCCGCCAGGGCAACCACCTTCAGAGTAGAAAATTCCGTGAAGTTTGGATTCATTAACGGAACATGTCGTACTTTTTTTCGCGCACCAGGCTGACCGCCTGGTCTTCCGCGAGCGGATAGGGAAAGCCGCGCGCCAGAACGACGGGAGTGCCTTCGGAAGCTTGGCCCATCATGAGTGACGCGCCAGCCGCCAGTTCATCCGCCGCCGCGATGACCGTAACCCGCAGCGCGTAATCAAAACGGTCGGGCTTTCCGCGCATATCCACCAGCGCAGGCATTCCCGCCAGACCAATACTCATGCCAATAATGCCGTTGCGCCAGGCTCTGCCGTGCGAGTCGATGATTAGCACCCCGATTTGTTTTCCACTCAGGCGCTGTAATCCATCGCGAAGAACCCGCGCGGAGTAGTCAGCGTCCTCAGGCAAAAGCAGCACCCAGTCTTCGGGGCTGCCCCAGGAACCACGCACATTCGAATGGTCAATGCCCGCGTTGGCGCACACAAACCCACTTCTATGCTCCACAATAATGGTACCGGGGCGCGTGCGTAAAACCTCGTTACTTTCATCCAGGATGAGTTCAACCAATTCCGGGCGTTTCCCAAGCTGCGCCGCAAGCTCCACAGCACGCAGGCCGGGTGTTATGGTGCTCAGGTTCACCAGCCTGCCTTCGGATTTGGAGACAATTTTCTGGGCTACCACCAAGATGTCGCCGTCTTCGACGTTCATTCCTTCCAAGGCAAGCGCAGAATGGATTAACTCAGCCAGGTTATCGCCAGGCTGAATCTCAGGCAGATTTGGTACGGTGCTTAGAATCAGGCTTTTGGATTGCGGCATTCTACTCTGGAATTCCTGTGATACGGATGCCTGCAGAGCTGACCTTGTGTTGGATGTTGAGACCGATAAGCACGGAGGTGAGCCCTTCCACAACCACTGCATTTTCTAACGCACCAGCATCCCAGCCTGTCAGACCCGCGTCCTGAACCAGACCAATCACCGTTCGTCGGGCTTCCTTGCCCGTGCCGCATACCAGGACGTCGCAGGCAACAATTTCGTCGTTCAAGAGATGCTCATAGGCTATATTCTGAAAAGCCGCAACCACCTGCACGCCTTCGCCGAGAATTTTCTGAGCTTGCTGGGCTGCGGAGCCTTCGGGAGGCATAGAAACCCTGGTCACCTTGGCAGGATTCAGAGGCACGGCGACATCAATCATGATTTTCCCTTGCAGGACTTCTCTTAGCCCTTGCAGGGTCTCAGCGTGGGCTGCGAAAGGCACGGTCAGAACCGCGATATCGCATTGGCTCACGGCTTCTGCGTTACTTAATCCCCAAACATCCGCCTGAGCGGGCAGCAGAGCCTTGAGGTCAGCGGCTGCCGCCAAAGCTTTTTCTTGTGAGCGCGAGCCTATCAAAACCTTGTGCCCTGACTTTGCCCATCGGTACGCCAGGCCTTTGCCTTCTTTTCCTGTTCCGCCAATAATGCCAATTGTGTATGTCATCGTATTTCTCTTTCTACTGAATTTTTTTCCAGGTGCGCAGTGCTGCTTCGCGTGCTTTTGCCGCGATTTCTGCTTCGTCCAGACAAAGCAGCTTTCTATCTCGCATCAATATTTTCCCTGCCACAATCGTGCTGGTCACCATCCCCTCGCGAAAGCCAAACAGGATATGCCAGGGCAGGTTTCCGGCAGTAAGCGGGGTAATCGGGTGGTAATCTACCAGAATCAGGTCGGCTGCCGCGCCGGGCTCAATAATGCCTACGCGCAAACCATTGTAAGTTTGGGATGCCAGCCTGGAATTATTGTCAACGGCTATCTTCATGACCTCATACCCATTCATCAGGCGCGGGTCTGCCCCGTGGTCTTTCTGAATGAAGTAAGCGGCTTTCCACTCCTCCCACATGGCATTGGAAAAACCGTCGTTGCCCAGCACGACGTTGACCCCGCGCCGCAGCATGTCCAACACTGGCGCGACTCCGACTGCGTTATTCATGTTTGAGCGCGGCTGATGGGAAAGCCATGTTTTCGTTTCCGCCAGCAAGTCAAGCTCCTGCGGGTTGGCGTGCACACCGTGCGCCAGAATGCTTTTCTCGCCCAAGACGCCTTGCTGATGGAAGCGTTCAATCACACGCTGCCCATATTTGCGCAGGCTGTCCTGCTGGTCAACCAGACCCTCTGCAGCATGCACGTGGAAGCCGGCTCGGTGCTGGTTGGCGGCCAGGCAGCGTTCAAGCGTTTGTGCAGAGACCGTCAGGCTGGCGTGAAGGCCAAAATGCGCTTTTATTAATGGACTTTCCGTGCCTTTGGCGACTTCATCGATAAAACGGGCGTTTTCGCGGATTCCAGCCAGCGCGCGCTCCTCGCCGTCCCGGTCGGTCACCTCGTAACACAGCGAAGCGCGCAGCCCGGATTGACTGACCGTTTCCGCGATGATATCCAACGAACCGTCGATGCAATTTGGGGAAGCGTGGTGGTCAAAAAGCGTCGTAGTTCCGTACTTAATCGCATCCACCAGGCACACAAGCGCGGAATAACGCACGCCCTCTTCGTCCAGTGCTTTGTCCAGTTTCCACCACAGGCTGCTCAGGATGGCGGAGAAATCGGCTGGCGGCTCGCCCGGGATTGCCATCCCGCGCGAAAACGCCCCGTAGAAGTGTGTGTGCGCGCAAATATTGCCAGCCATTACCAACTGACCGGCAGCATCCAGGATTTCGGCGTCCGGATGGGCTTGGATTAACGTGCTGGCATCGGCGATGCTTTCAATCCGCCCATCCTGCACATACAGCGCTTTCCCCTCAATAATCTCCGGATGCTCCCCCCAAATGACGATTTTTCCGTTTGTAATCAGCATTTTCTCTCCTTTGCTGCTGATGCTTCTTCTCGCTAAGGAATTATTCTTTCTTTTGCTTCGCAGGTGAGACGCGAAACTTCCCGTGCTATTCTGTCAGCTGATAAAGCTCGATTAATACACCGTTGGCTGCTTTGGGATGGATAAACGCCATTTTCCTCCCGGGCAGCACTTGCGGCTCGGAATTAATCAGGCGCACATCCAGCGCTTTCAGATGCTCCAACGCCGCGTCAATATCCTCGACTTCAATGCACAGGTGGTGCATGCCTTCGCCGCGCTTTTCCAGGTAGGCTGCCATACCGCTGTCCGCGGTAGTTGGCTGAACAAGTTCCACTTCGCTTTCTCCCAGAGGTAAAAAGGCCACCTTGGAAGCTTGGGAGGGCACATCCTCAATATGATCCAGATGTAAGCCAAAGGCTTTCACCCAGAAATCGAGTGACGCGTCGATATCCTTGACGACAATGGCAACATGGTTGATTTTGATCGGTTTCATGGGTTCCTTTTAGATGAAATTCGGGGCGCGGTATTCCCCCCAGACCCCGCGCAGGAGGTTGCAGATTTCGCCCAGGGTCAGTTTATTCTCGACACATTCGATAAAGAGCGGCATCAGGTTATCTGTACCCCTGGCGCTGGTCTCCAGATGGCCCAGCAGCTCGGCTGTGCGCTGCGGATCCCGGCTCTGGCGTATGCGTGCCAGGCGTTCCCGCTGTTGCGATTCGATGACCGGGTTGATGCGCAAAGATTCCAGGGCAATCGTTTCGTGCTGCTGGAATTTGTTGACGCCCACCACCACGTCCTCGCCTGTTTCCAGCCTGCGCTGGGCGCTAAAGGCGGCATCCTGTATCTCGTTAGAGACATAGCCGTGCTCAATTGCTTTCAGCGCGCCGCCCAGCTCGTCGATCTTGCGGATGTATTCATCCGCTTTCTCCTCGATCTGGTCGGTCAGGTATTCAATCAGGTAAGACCCGGCTAATGGGTCCACTGTGTCGGCTACCCCGGATTCATAAGCAATGATTTGCTGGGTGCGCAGCGCTACCTGTACTGATTTTTCAGTTGGCAGCCAAAGCGCTTCATCCATGCTGTTTGTGTGGAGGGATTGGGTACCGCCCAGCACCGCCGCCAGCGCTTGCAAGGTCACGCGCACCACATTGTTTTCCGGCTGCTGCGCGGTGAGCGTGGAACCAGCCGTCTGAGTATGAAAGCGCAGTTTTTGCGATTCTGACTTTTCGGCGTGGAAGCGTTCTTTCATGATGCGGGCATAGAGCCGCCTCGCCGCACGGAATTTGGCAATTTCTTCCAGGAAGTTGTTGTGCGCGTTAAAGAAGAACGAGAGCTGCGGAGCAAATTCATCCACATCCATACCAGCTGTTTTTGCAGCTTCGATGTAAGCGATGGCGTTCGCCAGTGTGAAACCCACCTCCTGCGCGGCTGTAGAACCTGCTTCGCGGATATGGTAACCCGATATGCTGATGGTATTCCAGTTCGGGACTTCCTGTTGGCAGAAACGCATCGTGTCCGTAATCAGGCGCATGCTCGGAGCGGGCGGGAATATGTAAGTTCCGCGAGCAACATACTCTTTCAGAATATCATTCTGGATAGTTCCGCGCAGTTTGCCAGCGTCCACGCCCTGCTTCTTCGCGACCGCGATGTAGGCGGCCAGCAAAATTGCAGCCGGCGCGTTGATGGTCATGCTGGTAGAGACTTTGTCCAGCGGAATTTCACGGAACAGCATTTCCATATCCTCGATTGAGGAGATTGAAACTCCCACCTTGCCCACCTCGCCCAGAGCGATTGGATCATCTGCGTCGTACCCAATCTGCGTAGGCAGGTCAAACGCGACAGAAAGCCCGGTCTGACCCTGCTCCAACAAAAAACGGTAGCGCGCGTTGGATTCCTCCGCGCTGGAATAACCCGCATATTGGCGCATGGTCCAGAAGCGTCCGCGGTACATGCTAGGCTGCACACCGCGCACAAAGGGGTACTGACCAGGGAAACCAAGCTCATTGAATCTCTCCGGATGGACGCTTTCGGGTGGAACGATGGGGTGAAGCGGTATCTCGGAAGATGTAATAAAATCTGGTTTACGTTCGGGAAATTTCCGGATGGAACGCTCGTAAAGTTCAGTTCGCCAAGTCTCAAAATTCTCTTGATCAGTCATATCAACCCTCGGTTTAAGATAATCGCTCAAGCGCTGTAAGTATAATCTATTCAGACCCCGGACGGGATTCGTCAGCCCAAAATAGGTGTTTGACAATCCTTAAATGTGATAGAATTGTGCGGCTCGGGTGTTGTACCCTTCATTCCGGGCAAAACTACTATAAGCTTTAGAAAGGGCTTGAAATGAAAGTATTGTTGATTAAGGACGTTTATAAGTTAGGTCGTGCGGGGGATATCAAGAAAGTTGCCGATGGATATGGCAGGAACTACCTGATCCCACAGGGACTGGCGCTGCCAGCTACCGACAATTCCATCAAACTGGCAGAGGCGATCGGTCAGAAGGCGAGCGAGAAGCGCGCCGTACTGAATAATGAACTCAAGGGCGTAGCGGATATCCTTTCCGGTCTCAAACTTGAATTCCCCGTGAAAGCCAGCGAAACCGGGAAACTTTACGGTTCTGTCTCCAGCCAAATGGTTGCCGACCGGGTTAAAGAGCTCAAAGGCATCGAGCTTGACCGCCATCAGATTGTTCTGGAACCGATCCGCACGCTGGGTGAGTACGAAGTACCAGTGCACCTGACCATTGATCTGGTTCCCCTACTGCAGGTGATTGTCCGCCGTGAAGGCGAAGCGGTGAAAGCGCGCCCAGCCAAGGCTGGCGAACCGACTGCGCCCGCTGTTGATGAGGCAGTTGCTGAAGAGACTGAAGAAAACGCTGAAGCGTAATCCCTTCAAACCCACGAAGTTAAAACCAGCCTGTTTCCGATTTGGCAGAACAGGCTGGTTTTGTTAAAATGACCTTATGTCTGAATTATCCGGCTCACAGCTGAAATCCATCCGCGAAGAAAGGCAAATTCCACTCGAACAGGTTTCGAGTGCGACGCGCATCCGCCTTTCCTTGTTGGAAGCGCTTGAGGCGGATGAGTATGCCGAGCTGGGTTCTCGAACGCAGGCGCGCGGTTTCCTCAAGATTTATGCCGATTTTTTGGGCATTTCAATGGATGCACCTGCCGAAGCGCCAATTCCTGTGCTGCCAACGAAAGCCGCCCTCAAAACTGACTCTTCTGCGGAATTACCCCAATCCAGCCAGGGAAAAGCACCCAAAAACGATTCACAGCCTGCCGAGCCAAGGAAAACCAAAAAAAGCAAGCCCCCAATCCTGCCCCGTCTAAAGAAACAGGTCAGAATCATCCCTGATGAACTTGCCTCATTGACAGCCGCAAGCACGCGCTCCCAACAAATCCTGGACGAAATTGGGCGGGACCTGCAGGCGCGCCGCAAGTATCTGGACGTGCCCTGGGAAGTCCTGGTGGAGCACACACACATTCCCAGAAAACAACTGGTAGCTTTGGAACAGGGACAGCTGGAAACCTTTGCCAGCCTCTCCGAGGCCAAGGGACTCCTGCAAACCTACGCGCGTTTTTTGAACCTGGATACGGATATGTTGATGATCCGCTTCGCGGACGCGTTGCAGGAACGCCGGCTTGAGAAAGCGCAGCCCGACGCGAATAAGCGGAAAACCGCCCGCCGGCTTCCACCTTTCGTTCTGGCGTTACGACGCTTTTTTACGCTTGACCTCTTTTTTGGCACCATTCTGGTAGGCGGCATTCTCATATTCTTGTTATGGGGTGCAGCCGACCTGATTAACCGACCGGACGCAAGCGCAGATTCCACGCCGTTACCTGAAATGATGGATGTGATTATCGGCTCCCAAACCCCTGTTGAAATCATGCCAACCATGACCCCCGTTGTGACCGAGCAGGCCGTCCTGCTCCCCTCACCGACACCGCTCATTCTCCCTACAGATTCCACAGCATCGGTTCAGGTGGTCATACAGGCACGCCAAACTGTCTGGGTCCGCGTAAGCGCTGATGGCGAAGAAGTTTTCCGCGGCAGAATGTTGGCCGGTAGCGCCAGCGCTTACAGCGCTGATGAATACTTAGAAGTAGAAGCCGGAAATATTGCCGCGCTTTCGTTCGTCTTTAACGGGTCAGCATTAGAGCCAATCAACCGTGTTGGTGAAGTCGGCCGGCTGCGCTTTGATCCGACAGGAATGACAGACCTATCCTCCATGCCCTCCTATTTGCTGACCCCCTCACCCACTCCAAAACCATGAAAATAGAGCCTGGAACGTTTTTCATCACCACCATGGGCTGCGCAAAAAACCTGGTGGACTCGAGCAGTATTGAAAGCTTGCTCATGGGTCAGGGTTCCCTGAAAAGGGCTGAGCCTTATCAGGCGGAGTTCATCATTGTCAATACCTGCGGCTTTATCCACGATGCCCGGGCGGAATCCATTAGTGAGCTGAAAAATTTTGCCCGCCGGAAAAAACGCGGTCAAAAGCTAATCGCGGCAGGCTGCCTCTCTCAGCGCTACCAAGAGAAGCTGCTGGAAGAGGTACAAGGGATTGACGGCATGATTGGAACGCGCGACCTGGCAGATATCCTGCCTCTGCTCGCGCGCCTTAGCCAGGAACCAAAGGAAGCCGCGCTCCCTGCCGTTCCGGAACATGAGCGCATCCACTTCATCGACGGGCTGCCAGGATATACAATCCAGGGGCGCAGCAGCTACCTGAAAATCGCGGATGGTTGCCGGCGTTCTTGCGCGTTTTGCGCGATACCCGGCATCAAAGGCTCGTTGGTCAGTCGGCGTAAGGAAGATATCCTGGCCGACGCGCTCGCGCTGCAGGAAGCTGGTATTCAAGAAATTAACCTGATCGCCCAGGATGTTACCGATTATGCTCAGGACCTGGGAATTCAAGACGGGCTGCCGGACCTGCTGGAAGCGCTGCTCCCAGCTATCCCCAAGGTTCCATGGGTGCGGCTGCTCTACACCTTCCCCGGTTACATCTCGGATCGCCTGATCGACCTGATGGCAGGCTCACCGCAGCTCTTACCTTACCTCGATATCCCCCTGCAGCATGCGGATCCTGAGCTCCTGCGCGCCATGCGCCGTCCGTCCGACGTGGATTGGGTGCGAAAAACTATCGGAAAAATGCGCGCTCGCATTCCTGAGCTTGTCATCCGGACAACCTTCATTGTCGGCTTTCCAACCGAAACCGACGAGCGTTTCCGGACCTTGCTTCGCTTCCTGCAGGAAATGCAATTTGACCATGTGGGTGTATTTACCTACTCACCCGAAGAGGGTACTCCTGCGGAAGCGCTGGGCGACCTGGTCCCGGACGCGGTCAAGGAAGCCCGTCGGGAAGAACTGATGACTCTCCAGGCTGGAATTTCCATGCGTAAAAACCAGCAGCTAAAAAATAAGGTGATGCGCATGCTGGTGGAAGGCAGCGACCCTGAACAGCGAATTTTGGTAGGCAGAACCTACCGCGACGCGCCTGAAATCGATGGTCTCATGATTGCGGAAGGCAAAGCGGACGTTGGGGATATGCTTACAGTACGCGTCAAAGGCGCCATGCGGCACGACCTTTTTGGGGAAGTTGTCCAGCCTGTTTCGTAAAAGGTATCTACCGTCAAAAAAACAGCCCGGCGATTATTTTCACCGGGCTGTCGTTTTATCTGCAAGGCTTACGGGGTCGGAACATCCGTAGGGGGCGGCGTTTCTTCCGTCGGAGGGAGTGGCGTCTCGCCTGGCGGTGTCGGCTCCGTTGGTGTCACTTCGGTGGGCCGCGAGGCTTCGCAGTTCTGCTTGTAAAGGTCAGCCGTAGCCTGGACGTTAGGGTCCTGTGCGACTGCCAGCGACCTCAGGTAGTACTGATATGCGGTACAGTAGTCGCCGGCGCCGGCAATCTGGTCTCCATAGCGGTACAAAGCCACCCGATAACGTTCGATAGCGGTCATGCCCGAAGCATCCATCATGTAGGGATAGGCTTCTTTTATCTGCTGGAATATCTCGATGGCGCGCTGCCAGTTGACGTCCCAGTAACTTGCGCCGCTCAGGTAAAGCGTCGCCCAGGAGCGCACGCCTTCCGCCTCTCCGTCCAGCGGTCCGATTTGTTCCGCCGAAGACAGGTCAAACAAGCCTTGTTCCAGCTGACCTGCCTGAATTTTCTGGATGCCGAGATTCCGCAGGGCAATGTAGTAGTAACCCGCCACGTCCACAGTACGGTAGTCGTAGTTAATCTGTTGGATGGCTATCACGTTATCCACCACTGCCTGCCAATCTTTGGCTGAGACCGCAGCGGTAATCGTGTTAAAGGCTTCCTCCGCGCTGCGCGTGTCCGGCGTCCCGCTGGGAGCGGGGGTCAGCGACGCAATCATTGCCAAAGTAGCTGTGGGAGTGGATTGTTCAAGATTCATCAGAATGCTGCGCAACAACTCGGGAGCCCCCGGAAACTGCGGGTAAATCGTGATGACATATTCAATGCGCGCTTTGGCATTCTCAAAGTTTCCTGCAGCAATATCCGCGTAGGCAAGCTGGTACTGCTCCGCGGCTACTTCCACCACCGTGGTCTGTTCCCGGACTAAGCGCCGCGCTATCCCCTGGCGGTAACCTAAAAACACGCCCAACGCCAGCATAAGGACAAAAAAGAGCACCCCTAACCAGATCCACGGAATGCGGCGTTTGCGTACAGGCAAGCTTTCTGGGTTTGTTTCAGGAGCGATATCTAACTCAGCCGCGTTTGCCGGCATTTCCGGAGCCGGGACGGACGGAATATCTTGGGTTTTGTTTTCGTTGTTGTCATCCATAATTCTGGAATTATACTCCAGGCTCAAAGACTGGTCAGTGCGCGCAATTCCTTACGTATAACCAAAGCGGCTGGTAAGAGCCCCAACAGCGCGGCAGCAATCGCGGAAACAATCCTGCCGCCTGGTAAAGGCGCAAAACGCATCACAAGCCAGGCAGCCGCGCCCCCAAGCAGTGCCGCCAGCACTGCTCTTGCAAGCGTAGGCAGCAGTTCCAGTTTGTCCGACAGAACTTTCGTCAACAAAATGAACAGAACCAGAGCCTGCAGCGAATAGGCTATGGTATTCGCGCCTGCAATGCCCGCCGCGTCAAAACGCGAAGAAAGCAGCCAACCCGCCCCCAGGTAGACCAACAGAGTGAAACCGGAAAGCATGAGTGGATACTTCGGCTTCTGCATGGCATAGAAGGACCGGACAAATAATTCCACCAGCGCGTGCCCGCTGATGCCAAGCAGGAAAACCCTCGTTACCAGCACAACCCGGGCTGTGTCCGCGGCTTCCAGGCCTAGGAGCGCCTGGATGAGCGGTTGGATTACAACACCTGCAATTACCGCGATAGGAATGGTCAGCGCCAGCATCACCTGTCCAGCGCGTTCAATTTTTGCCTTTAGTTGTGAAAAAGACTGTTGGCTGAATAACTCCGCCAGCGTCGGCAAAACCGCGGTGGCGATCGCTGTGCCAATTAAAGTTTCGGGCACCTGCATGATCCACCAGCCGTAAGTCAGCGCCGTCACAGACCCGGTTGCCAGCCTGGACGCGAAATTATCCTGCGCCAGGAAGATTAACTGGATAAAAAGCATGCTCAGGAGCCGGGGACCCATCAGGCGCAAGACCTTGTGCGTATCGGGATCTTTCAGGTTCGCGCGGGGCTGCCAGCGGAAATGGTACTTAATCAACCCGGGAACCTGGATCAGCAGATGCAGGACGGCACCGAGGATGACCCCATAAACCATTCCCTCAATCCCCAGCCCCAAAGCCGGCAGCGTCAGTGGACCGATGTGGTAAGGTTCGGTAGGGGCAAGCACCAAAACGCCAAAAATCTGCCCGAAATCATAGAAAATCGGCGCGAGTGCGGGAAACAAAAAATGTTGGTTTGCTTGCAGCCCGGCCATCACCAAGCCGCTAAGCGAGAAGACCAGCGTCGCAATCAGGTTCAGCCGTAATAGTTTGGTGGTCAGCGCAATTTGCGTGCTGCTAAATCCCGGCGCGATGCCGAGGTTTCCACTCACCAGCGGTCCGGCAAAAACAGCAATGAGAACTGCCAAAACAGCGGTAATCAGAAACGCAATGTTGAGGATGTTAGAGAAGAGCGCCCAGGCTTTTTCGCGACCATCTTTGGATAGGACTTCTGTTAAAACCGGAATAAAAGCAATCGCCAGCGCGCCGCCCGAGATGAGCATAAACAGCATATCCGGAAGATTATTCGCGGCATTGAACACGTCCAATTCTGCCGAAAGGCCGAACTGTCGTGAGACAAGCATCTGGCGTGCCACTCCGAGCAATTTGTCCAGTGAAAACAAGACTGCCAGAAGCAGGGAAACCTTTGTCAGGCGACTGATATTTTTCATTATCCCTCGCAGCTAGATTGGCAGCAGTCGTGCCGCCGGATGACGGTATTATGCCATATTTAAGGCGCGCCCAATGCCCAAGGCTTGTTATATAATCAAGCTCTATGAGAGAGGTTCATCTAAATGCCCAATAAACCTGCTGCCGGGAAGCTCTACGTGGTTGCCACGCCCATTGGAAATTCCGCGGATATCACCCGCCGTGCCGTGGACACCCTTTCCAACGTGGAGGCGGTGATCTGTGAGGAACGCAAGAACGGCGCCCGCCTGCTGAAAGAGCTCGGGCTTGAGAAAGCATTGATTGAGCTCAACGAGCACAACGAAAGCAGCATGGTTCAGGATATCCTGGTCTTACTCATGCAGGGGCAGTCCCTGGCACTCATCTCGGACTGTGGTACGCCGGTTTTTTCGGACCCGGGGCGGCAGCTGCTGGTTTTACTCGACGAAATGAAAATTCAGGTCGTGCCGGTTCCTGGCGCTTCGTCCCTAATTTCCGCCATGTCGGTGTGCCCCTTTCTCCTGGAACAGTTTCAATTCGCGGGCTTCTTACCGCCAAAGACCGAGCAACGTCAAAGCGCGCTTGCCCGCCTGAGCAGAGCGGACCAACCTATTATCCTGATGGACACGCCCTACCGCCTGGGAAAACTGCTGCTGGAAGTGCAGCAGGCCTTCGGGAAAAAACAACGCGTCTTTTTGGCTTGCGACCTGACTCTGCCCGGTGAGAGGCTGTATCTTGGGACAGTTGAAGAGGTCATCCAGCTGACCAACAACCGCAAGGCGGAGTTCATTCTCATTCTGGACCGACCGCAGAGAAAGCAGTTCGGCGGCCAATGAGCATGCTAAAGGTTCGCGGTCACATGCTGCCGCTGCCCGCTTTCCTCCCGGACGCGACCTACGGTTATGTGCGCAGCCTTACCAGCGCGGATTTACGCGAAGTGGGCGTTCAAGCCGTGATGATGAACGCTTTTCACCTCATGCAAAAGCCCGGCTCCTCGGTCATTCAATCCCTGGGCGGTTTGCACAACATGGCAGCCTGGGACGACATCATCATGACTGACTCAGGCGGATTCCAGGCGTACTCTCTTATCCGGCAGAACGCGAAATTTGGCAGCCTGGGCGAAAACGGCATCATCTTCCGCCCGGAATCTTCAGCCCGAAAGCTGATACTCACGCCAGAAAAAAGCATTCAGCTTCAGTTTGGCTACGGCGCGGATATTCTTATCTGTCTGGATGACTGCACGCATGTGGATGCCCCTTTCGAGGAGCAGCAGCTCTCGGTAACCCGCACCATCCAGTGGGCAAAGCGCGCCAAAGCCGCTTATGAAAGCCAGCTGGCATCCCGTAAGCTGGACCCCGAGCGCAGACCGCTCATCTTTGGTGTGATTCAGGGCGGCGGATACCCGGACCTGCGCAAAGCCTGTGCCGAAGCTCTGCTTGAAATGGGTTTTGATGGGTTCGGTTTTGGCGGTTGGCCTCTGGACGACCAGTCCAAGCTGCTCACGGATATTCTTGAATACACGCGTTCGGTGGTGCCCCGCCAGTTTCCCATCCATGCGCTCGGTATTGGGCATCCGGTCAGCGTCTCCGCCTGTTACCGCATGGGTTACGAAATGTTCGACTGCGCCATGCCCACCCGCGACGCGCGTCACGGTCGGCTCTACGCGTTGACATCCGCCGGCACAGTACCCGGCACAGGCACGGATTGGTTTGGTTTCCGCTATGTGAACGATGAAAAGTACATGCGCAGCCAGGAACCGGTTTCGCCCGGATGTGATTGCCCTGCCTGCCAGCATTACAGCCTGGCATACCTCAACCACCTTTACCACATGCAGGACAGCGCCTATTTCCGCCTGGCAACCCAGCACAACCTGCGTTTCATGACCCGCCTGATGGAGCAGCTGCGCGATGAGCCCCTACTCCGCTGAAGACCTTGAAAAGCTGGTCCAGGCAATCCGTGAGAGCGCTAAGTACGCGCAAATCGCCCCCAGCCTGGTGGAACGCATTGCCGCAGAAGAGCTGGAAAAGCGCGGCGACTTCAAGGCCGCGCTGAAATCCGCCCGAACGCGCTTGCACCTGGTCACTGGTGCCTTCCTTGCCCCGGATATAAACTACGCGAAGTGGGCAGATATATTAAAATCCACACCCCTGAATAATACGCAAGAACTGCAGTCGTTTTGCCAACGAATGATGCGGCTGCATAGCTCCACCGCAGAACGCTTGCCGCACATTGAGCAATTCTTCAGAACTAGTCTGGCGGATATCTCCCCCATCAACTCCGTATTGGACCTGGCTTGCGGGCTTAACCCGCTTGCTCTGCCCTGGATGCCATTGGCACCCGGCTGTACGTACTACGCCTGCGATGTTGTCATCCCAATGCTGGCTTTCCTGAACCAATTCTTTACTTCCGCCGGCTTGCAGGCTGAGGCTTTCCCCTGCGACCTGAGCGCCTCCATCCCCGGGCAGAAGGTTCAACTTGCCATCCTGCTAAAAACACTGCCCTGCCTGGATCAATTGGATAAGTCTTTGGGCCTTCGCCTGCTGGCGCAGCTGAACGCCGAACACATCCTGGTTTCCTACCCTGCCAAGAGCCTGGGCGGCAGAGAGAAAGGGATGCGCCAGACCTACGCCCAGCAATTTGCCCGGCTGTTGGAAAGCACACACTTCCGCGTGCGCGAATTCGACTTCCCTAATGAGATGGTTTTCCTCCTCTCCCGGTAACCCACATGGACGAAAACCTGACCGTAAAAATCATTGCAGAAGCGCGCGCTTCCCGGAAATACCGCGATTTGGACCTGCCCGAAACCATGCTGCGCCAGATTATCACGGAACAGACCGCCAAAGGCGGCAGCGCTGCTGAGATCACCGCAGCTTTCCGCAAGAAACTGCACAACATTGTTGCGCCGTATCTTGAGGATATCGATTACCCGGCTGAAACCCAACATATGCGGTCTTTTTTCGAGACGAATCCAAGCGCTGCGCAAGAAAAACAATGGGCTGTCAGTGTGATGGCCAAACATGCCTCCACGCGTGAACGCTTGGACCATTTGGATGTCTTTTGCGGAGCCCTGCGTAGCGTCATCGGCTCACCCGGTACCATTTTGGACCTGGCTTGCGCGCTGGACCCGCTGCTGCTCTTATGGCTGGGGCTGTCTGCAGAACTTAACTTCTTAGCATACGAGATACACAAACCGCGCCTGAACTTCCTCAATCAGTTCTTTGCGCTTAAATTCCCCAACGCACGCGCAATCCACCAGGATATCCTTGTGGAGCCGCCCCAGGCAGAGGCGGACTGCGCTTTCTTCTTCAAAGAAGCCCATCGTTTTGAAAAACGCCTGCCTGGCTGCAACGGTCCCTTCTTCGCAGCCATCCACGCCCCTCTACTGCTCGTCAGCCTGCCTGCTGCAGACCTGAGCGGGCACCACAGCCTCGTCGATTACCATACCCAACTCATCGATAGAGCCTGCGCCGGCCGTGGATGGAATGTGGATAGAATCCTGGTAGCGAACGAGCTGCTGTTTGTAATTCGGAAAACGCTGGCGAAAAAATGAATTCCACCGCCAACCCAAGTCTCAGCGCTGTTGAACGTTACAAGGATTACCTCTCGCCTGATGACTACGCGAAGCTCCTCAGCGTCGTGAACCAGCCAGCCGAAAGCTCTGTTCGGGTAAACCTGCTAAAGAATTCAAACCCTCTGCAAGCCTTTTCACGTTGGAGTGAACGCTATGGCTGGGAGGCAAAACCTATCCCGTTTGCTCCCAACGCCTGGCAGATTTCCTCCGTACAAACTCCACCCGGGCAGACTATCGAGCACCGTTTTGGCTATTACTACATTCAAGACGCCGCATCCGTCCTGCCCGTTTCGCTCTTTTCAGCGCTTCCCCCGGATGGCCTCACGCTGGATATGGCCGCCTCGCCAGGTGGAAAGACCACACAGTTGGTGGAAAGCATTGACGACGCAAACCTGGTGCTTGCCAACGACTCCAGCGCCAGCCGCCTGCAAGCGCTGCGGGTCGTCCTGCTCACCTGGGGCGCAGCCAACACCGCCGTTACCAATTTCCCGGGCGAGAAGCTTGGCGTGTGGTTTCCCGAGACCTTTGACCGCGTATTACTCGATGCGCCCTGCAGCATGGAAGGCTTGCGCGTTTCCGCCAGCCACCCGTTCCGCCCGATTACCCCCGGGGAACGGGAACGTCTGGCTGCGCGTCAGTCTGCTCTGCTCGAGTCTGCTGTCAGCTCGGCACGGGTTGGCGCGGAGATTGTCTACTCCACCTGCACGCTTGCCCCGGAAGAGGACGAAGCCGTCTTGAGCGGTTTTCTGGAAAAGCACGCGAACACCGTCCGTCTTGTGGAAAATTCTCATCCATTACTGAACGCGCCGGGATTAACCCATTTTGAAGGGCGGGACTACGACCCCCAGGCCGCCCTTAGCCTGCGCCTGTGGCCGCACCTGGCAGGCACCAACGGCTTTTTTGCGGCTAAACTCATCAAAATCGCGACTCTAAATCTACCCCGGCAAAGCCCGCCCGCTCGACCTTTCAGCAAAACCGGATTGGAGCGCCTTGAACCCAAACACCAGGCTGCGCTGTTCGAAAGCTTGCAGGACCTTTACAGCTTTGATTTCCGCGCAGAGACAGAAAACCGGAAGCTCCTGCTCTACCACAGGGACCAGCAGCTTTTCCTGCTTCCAGAACAGTACCTGCGCGTTTTTCCTGAATTGCCTTACTACGCCTTCGGCTTCCCCTTTGGCAAATGGAGCGGACCAAATTTTGAGTTATCCCCTGAAATGATCAGCCGCTATGGCGATCGTTTTGGCGCGAATGTGTGGGTTATCCCCCAGGAATTGGCGCGCCAGTGGCTTCAGGGGTTGGATATCCGCGGAATTGAAGTGACAGGCTGCCGCAAGAGCAGCATCGTGGCACTGCGTGATGCGGAAGGCAGAAACCTAGGCGCAGGCAAAAACCTCCCCGGGCGGCTGCGCAACCTGCTGCCCTCCCGCGCAATCATTACCCCCTAACGAGAAGCTTCAAGGAAGTGCGCGCATAAGGCACAGGCTGCCAGACAGGCGGTTTCCATGCGCAGCACATTCTGTCCGAGCGAAAATTGCCGGAAGCCCGCCTTTTCCGCAAAGCCCACCTCTTCCGCGCTAAAACCACCCTCTGGGCCAACCAACAAGCTGGCGCACAAGGAACTCTCTCTATCACCAGCCACAAACCAGTCCGCCCCCAGACGAAGAGCCGGCGCGGTTGATTCCCAGGCAATTAAACGGATGCTCTCCTCAGGAAAGTTTTTAAGAGCCTCTGGGTAAACCATGGGCGCCTTCAGGTCTGGTAGGCGGGTCCGGTGGGATTGCTCGGCGGCTTCGCGGATAATCGTATTCCAACGCTCACGTTTGTTTTCGTCCAGTCTCAGGTTGCGGTCCAGACTGCGCTCAGAAACGAAAGGCCTGAAAGCGCTGACCCCCAGCTCCGTCGCCTTTTGCAGAATCCACTCCACTTTTTCGCGTTTGGTCAGGCTGAAGCCAAGTTCAAGCCGAAATTCACCCCTCGGGTCCGCTTCCACCATTCCCACAATCTCACCGCGCAGGGTGCCTGCTTGCCTGCCGCTCAGGCGCACAAGGAAGCTTCTCCCGCTGTTGTCCAGCGCAAGCACCTCATCCTTGTTCAGGTCCAGGCGCAGTACCTTTTCCATCTGGCGGGCTGCCGCTTCCGGGAAAAGAACTTCGCCGTTTTGAATTGCTTCCGGTTTTACAAAAAAACGCTGCATCGTGAAAATAAGTATACCTGCAAAAAAAGGTATACTTTCGCTGATGAGCCACAGTATGCCCCAAAACTCCACCCCACGCGCGTACCGATACCTGGATATCGTTACTGTCGTTTTCACCCTGGTCCTGGCGCTCAGCAACATCGCGTCGTCAGCTAAACTCATTGACTGGGGCGTCTCCCTGGGCGGAGTTCCGCTGGCCTTCGACGCCGGCACGCTTTTCTTCCCGGTCGCCTACATTTTCGGGGATATTCTGACAGAAGTTTACGGGTATAAGATTTCGAGGCGGGTCATCTGGATTGGGTTTTTGGGTCTGGCTTTTACTGCCCTGATGTTTTTTCTGATCCAAAAACTCCCGGGCGAGAGCACCTGGCTGAATGCTGTCGGTCAATCAGCTTATGACAAAATTCTGGGGGGAGTCAGCTCGGGTGGGATAGTTTTGGCGAGCTTCCTTGGTTATCTTGGCGGCAGCTTTTCTAACGCGGTCATCATGGCGCTGTTGAAACACACCACCCAGGGCAAATTGTTATGGGTACGCACAATCAGCTCCACCATTGTCGGCGAACTGGTGGACACGGCCGTTTTCATTGCGGTGGCGTCGCTTACGCGGGTTTTCCCTTGGGAGCTTTATCTCACGCTCACGCTTAGCAATTACCTGTTCAAAGTAGGCGTGGAAGTCATTATGACCCCTTTGACGTATTGGATTACCAGCCGCTTGAAAAAAGCGGAAAACCTGGATACCTACTCAGACCTCTCGGACCTTACGCCTCTGGCTTTTTAGATTTTTCTGCTTCGTGCCCCTCCAAACAAATGCAGAATTCACCCTTGATGGGGGTATCCTGCAATATTGCCAGGATTTCACTCAGCGTTCCGCGCCAGATGGTCTCGAATTTCTTGGTCAGGTCATTAGCGACTACAGCGCGCCGGTCCCCAAAAACTTCCAGGGCATTCTTAAGAAACGCATTCAGGCGGTAAGGGCTCTCGTAAAACACCAGGGTGTGGGGAGATTCTTTTTCCTGCTCCATGAAGCGTTTGCGAGGACCTTCCTTGTGCGGCGGAAAGCCCTTGAATGTGAAGCTGTGCAAGGGTAAATCGGCGAGGGTGAGCGCCGTGATGACCGCGGAAGCCCCGGGGATGGAGGTAACCGGAACGCCAGCCTGGACAGCGGCGTGCGTGAGGGAATAGCCCGGGTCCGAAATTCCGGGCGTGCCCGCGTTGGTCACCAAGGCAATGTTTTCACCTTCAAGCAGCCGTTCCACCAGTTTGGGGGTCATTTTGGCTTCATTCATGGTATGGAAAGCGACCTGCGGCTTGGATATCCCATAATGTTTCAACAGGATGCTGGTTTTGCGGGTATCCTCGCTGGCAATAAGGTCCACCATTTGCAGGGTTTCCACCGCGCGATATGTCATATCGCCCAGGTTTCCAATCGGTGTCGCGACAAGGTAGAGCATCACAAACCGCCTTGCGCCAGCAGCGCGTCCAAACGCGCCAGGGACCTGGTAGTCTCAGTGAACAGCACCCCGCGCATGCCCAGCGTTTCCGCTGTTTGAATATTTTCCGGCAGGTCATCCACAAAAACGCAGCGTTCCGGCTGCGTGCCAAGCCGCCGCGCTGCCAGGTGATAGATTTCGGGCTCGGGTTTCACCAATCCCTCCTCCGCGGAAATGACAATGTCATCCACCAACTCATGTAGTCGGTATTTATCTTCGAGCAGCGCTCTGGTTGTGTCCCCAGCGTTGCTGAGAATCCCGAGTTTGTACGCGCCTTTCAAACGCGCCATATGGGCGAGCACCTGTTGGTCCAATTGCGCCTGGGCGGTCTGAACTTGAAGGTATTGCTCAACAGCTGCCAGGGGAATGCCCTTCTCGCGGGCTTTGGCGGTCCAGAAATCCAATTCCTTCAGACTGCCGCGCATCACCTCCCAGAGAACATCGGACTCCAGGTACTCGTAAACCGCTTCCTGAATCTGTGCGCCAAATGGCATGTTTGCGCGCAGCCAGTTTGGGTCCAGGTAGCGTAGAATGACGCCCCCAAAATCAAAAATCACAGTATCAATCGGCATGCGCGGCTCCTTCGTTTTGTGTCCCTATTATAAGGTATGCCATCGGGTAGATGGTCAGCATGATAAAATGAGTCAACAATCACTTAAAAAAGGACACCCGGTTATGGAAAGACAGGTTCCGATTCGCTCTTCAGAGGAAATAGATCTTTATCTCCGCACAATTTACTCACTGCTGCGCTCCACCAATGTGGTGCAAATCCGCTCGTTGGAAGAGGTCCATTCCGGGATGAACTCGTCGCTTCATCCGCACGCTCGCGAACCTTTTCCGGACACGTCCGCGCTGATTTACAGCCTGCAGCGTCTGCCTGAGTGCATCTTTAACGTCAAAACCATCATTCTTGGGCAAACGGAGAGCAATTTTTCTCAGAATGGATATGGTAATGTGGAAAGCTGGCCAGAAGTGGCAGCCCGCGCGCGGAGGCGGCGCTGTTTTTGGGATGGCGGCGAGCAGATGGCGTGCTACATCGCCTCTCGTTCGGATATCGACGATGTTGTGCCCACATTGACCGCGCTCCAAATTGAATGGAATAAACTCAATGCGCTCCTAAGTCACATTCCCGAAGACCTGTATGCGACAGTCTCACCCGCGGATACAGGACGTTTCCGCCAACTCGCGCTGCAGCTGAATATCAGCGAGGACGAACTAGGCAGGCTGTATTCTGTGTTGGGAGAGCGTTTCAACGAGGTAATGGGTCATTTCGCAAAGGTTAAGTGCAACTTCCGGCTTCAGCTCCTCAGCGGTTCGCTGAACGATTACCGCAAAGCCACCGAAATCTGGTGGGAAAAGATTGAAACGCAATATCCACAAATTAACAAACGTCCGGTTTATTTTATTTCCTCAAATACGCACAGCGTGGTGAACCTGCTCTCGGGTTTCGCACTCAACAGGCAAGACCAGTTGATTGATTTCATCAACAGCGCCGACCAACCAGCCCTTCTAGCCGAATGGAACGATATCCAGAACAAGGCAGTGCCTTCCAGCCAGGAGAACTATTTCTATTATGTGATGAAAAAGTTCCAGTCTTCCACCGCGGGCAAGGACGCCTGGCTGGAACAGCTCAGCTTTGAGGAAGAACGCGGGATTCACCGTTTCCCAAGCATGCACGCCTTTGATATCGAAGCCCAGGTAATCGACCTATCCAAGCTCAATCCCGACAGTATCGACAGCCGTATCACGCCGTGTCCTCAGCCCGGCTGCGTGGAGTGGGGTTTTCTGAAGGAATCAGACGCGCTTATTGTGAATATCGATTATCCGCTCGGTTTTGGGGCCTACCATTTGCTGACCAAAATCGCCGAAAACGCTGCGCAGATCCAGGGGATTTATGTGATGGGCAAAGCTGCCAGTCTGAACGGCGTGCGCGGCGATGTTGTGCTTCCCAACGTTGTGTACGACGAGCATTCAAAAAATACGTACATCTTTGACAACAACTTCCAGGCGTCCGATCTTACACCATATCTGGTCTACGGCACCGTGCTGGATAACCAGAAAGCGGTGTCTGTCTGGGGGACTTTCCTGCAGAACGCGACGGTCATGGATGTCATTTACCGCGAAGGCTACACAGACATCGAGATGGAAGCCGGGCCTTATCTTTCGGCGATTTACGAACTTTTCCGCCCACAGCGGCACCCGGTTAACGAAATTGTGAACCTGCACAAACTGCCCTTTGACCTGGGCATCCTGCACTATGTATCGGATACGCCGTTAACCAAAGGGCAAAACCTCGGAGCCGGCGCGCTTTCGTATTTGGGCATGGATTCGACTTATGCGAGTTCATTAGCCATCTTGCGCCGCATCATGCAGCGCGAGTCCGAGCGCGTCACAAGCCGCTGATTTGATTATTCCGTGGAAAAAAAGAGATGCCCTTTCGGGCATCTCAATATCTAACCTAAGACAGCCGCGCGCGCAGCTTTTCCGCGCTGATCTTATAAGTCTCTAACTTCTCACGCTCCGCCTGAACAATCTTTTCGGGCGCTTTTTGGGCAAAGGGGCTTGCCAACAGCCCTTCCAGACGCCCAATCTGGCTCTCCACTTCCGCTAATTCCTTACGCAGCCGTTCCTCCTCCGCCGCGTCGTCTTTGGCGTCCGCCAGCTGCACAAGCACTTCAACTTCATTCACCACCAACCCCGCCATTCCATCCTGGCTTTCCGGCTTGTCCGCGCGGATTTCCGTCAAGTCGGGGTCCAATCCGGCCAAATCGCACAGC
The DNA here is from genome assembly GCA_964590535.1 of uncultured Anaerolineaceae bacterium. Classification (GTDB taxonomy): domain Bacteria; phylum Chloroflexota; class Anaerolineae; order Anaerolineales; family Anaerolineaceae; genus Mesolinea. Next base: position 616 of record CAZPWL010000001.1, on the reverse strand, counting down.
ACCAACTTTTGGGACTCAAGCAGAATTTGCAGATCCGACGAGACAAAGACCGCATGCAGCTTCCGGGCAGGCTCTATTTTGTATTCGGACCTCAGGTTGCGGATGGCACGGATGAGCTCCTGGACAGTGTTAAAATCCTTGATGATCTCGTCTTCCCAGCCTTCCATTTCCATGCGCTCCGGCCAACGCGCCAGGATCAATGCTTCCTCCCAGCCTGTCCGGCTGTTCACCGGAAGACCAGAATTCAAACAAGCCTGCTTCAGGTAGCCCCACAGCGCTTCGGTCACAAATGGCGTGAAAGGATGGAGCAGCCGCAGCATTAAATCGAGAACGCGGGCAAGCCCATAGGCTGTAAAGTAAGCCCGGTCGCCCCCTTCCGAAAGCTGTCGCTTGGAAGCCTCCAGGTACCAGTCCGCGAATTCGCTCCAGAAGAATTCATAAACCTGTTTTCCGGCTTCCCCAAACTGGTAATTCTCGAATAATCCATTCACGCTGTTCACGACCTGCTTGAGCCGCGCCCAAATCCAACTGTCGGGCAGGGTCCAGACCGGTTCCGACAAGGGCTTTTGTCCAGCCCGGTCCACCGCGGAGATGACAAACCGGCCGATATTCCAGA